>JAPOVO010000225.1 GCA_026708165.1 Chloroflexota bacterium
TGACGGCAGAAGTCCGGTCGGGGGGATGGGGACGGGCCAAGGAATTGGGCGCGCCTGGTTGTTTCTGGCATCCGAAGACGCCGCCTTCGGCACCGGTCAGTCTCTGCAGGTTGATGGTGGGGCGTCACTCGACTACTAGCTGACGCCAGGGACGGGACTGATTGCAGGGCGTGAGACGCAGCGCGCTCGCCTAAGCCCAGCGAACCGTCGCTGGACTCTCCACGTGCCTCTGACGTATCCGCGAAAAAGTCTCCGGGGTACGCACGACGTCGCCCGGACGTCGGCGGCTTTTGACCAGGAAATCCGCCTCCGGCGGGTAGCAGGCGATCGGCGCGTCATTTGGAAGTTCTTCGTTTGTCCAGCCGCTTGGGGAGTCATAGTTGGTAGGGAGATCGGCGCTCTGGTAGCGAATGTCGACACTCCAGCGTATGACGTCGGTCACGTTGTCGCCCGAGCAATGCGGCGTCCGGTTTGTGAGAAGCAACACTCCACCCAGGCTCACAGGCACGGTAACGATATCGTTGAGCGGCAGATGACGTTCCGGAATCTCCAAGTATCCGGTCCCATCCGTCTACCGCCTATGGGTAACCACGCCGGTCGTATGGGCGCGACCCATAACGCGCGGGAAGCCTGGCTCGAGCGTGGCGTCGACTAGAGGAATCCATACCGTCAATACCAGCTCGTCGTCGCAATAAGGCTCGAAGTATCCTGAGTCTTGGTGCCAGGGCACGACGCCATGGGCAAAGCCGGGTACCTTGGGACGCAACCGATAGACCGACGACGCGATGATCTCAGGCCCCACTAACGACTCGGCGAGATCCAGCAGTTTCGAGTTTGTGATGAGGTCAAAAATGCCCGAGCCGTGCAGATTGCCGCTGTATATGCTCCAGTAAACGGCTTCCGTCTCAGCCGTTATATAGGCCAGCCGTCTCTCGTGCGGTTCCTCGGCGTAGGAGCGGCTCAGCTCACCGCGGTCCATTAGCACGCGAGCCTCTTTGTCGATCGCTTCGGAGATTTCTTCGATGATCGGTTGCAGGTCCGCCTGGCTTAGGACATCTTCGACGACCAAAAAGCCGTCTTCGTGGAATCTGGCGATCTGATCCGGGCTAAGTCCCATTACAGATTCCCCACACTTTCAGGCCGCATATAGCCTCCAGAACGCGGAGAATTCTAGCAACGCCATTTTGTTTATCTGCCGTGCCAGAGCCGGCGCATCCGGCCACTCCCCTCGGGCCCCCCGGGGTTGTAACCGGTAAACGCCCCCTCCACCCGGCTGGCACGACTCTTTGCCCCCACAAAACTACAGTTTGCGGCAATCGTCTGAAATACAGCGTTGCCCAGCACCCTCTGACCTACGTCCGAATAGTGACATTGATCGGTTGTGAGCAGCCATATAGAACTCTCGAACGGCGTGAACAGATCGACGAAGAGGCAATCATGCTTTTCCGCGACGTTCCGAATGGCTTCAACATAGTCCACGACGAGATCGCGGCCGGCCTTATCGAACTTACCGAAATCGGGCCTCTCGTCCAGCCCGAACCACAGCTCCGGATCGTACTGAGTGTTCCAATACGGCCCAACCAGTACGACCAGCGCGCTCGTCCGCTTGCGAACGTCGCGCACTATGCGCTCGTAGTCACGTACGAAGTCCTCAACTGGATTGCCGCATCGAGAGTCGTTCAAGCCGTAGGCGATAATCGCAAGATCAGGCTCGAGCGAGATCAAGTCTTCCTCGTAACGGTCCAGCGCCGGAGGCAGCGAGCCTTCCCAATCGGGGCTATAGCCGACGCTCTCCCGGCTTATGACGTTGGCCGGAACTGCGTTGTTGAGCACGTGCAGGGGGCCCTCCTGAAAGTCCCGGACCAGATTGGCCACCGTCTGCACCCATTCGTTGCGAGGGTCGGTAGCGCTCATGCCGTAGGCGTTGCTCTCCCCGATCACGACCAGTTTCCTAACCGGTTCCGCCCTAAAGTCCCTGCGCGGCATTCGAACCTCCTTGGGATTCTGGAGGCGAGCGAACCAAGGTCACAACTATTGAAATCAGGCCGCTGCCCCACACATCTCCCACCAGCACACATGTTAGTATCCGCCGCCGTTTCGACAGCTTCCCGGTGACGTGCCGGGAGTTGCATTTTTGGAACCGCTTGCTCATTTGCGTGCAGATATGAACCGCCGTCCGAACATTCTCTGGTATTGCACCGATCAGCAGCGCTACGACACCATCGCCGCATTGGGGAACGAGTTCGTCACCACGCCGGCGATGGACTCACTCGTCGAGCGCGGTGTGGCGTTCGCCAGCGCTTACTGCCAGAGTCCCATCTGCACGCCGAGTCGAGCCAGCTTTCTGACCGGGATGTACCCCAGCGCCGTGGGCGCCAACAAGAACGGCGTGGAATTCTTCCCGCAAAACTATCCCCTCATCACCAAGACACTCGCCGATCTGGGTTGGGAGTGCGGTCTTGTGGGCAAGCTTCACCTCGCCACAGCCACCGGGGGCGTCGAGCCCCGCATTGACGACGGGTATTCATACATCCGGTACAGTCACGCCCCCCGCGACGACTGGAGGCGTGGTCACGATTACGTCGAATGGCTCCAAACCAGAGGCGTCGACCTCGAATCGATGCTCGCCGACCCTGCCAACGTGCCAGCCGAGTATCACCAGACGACCTGGTGCTCGGACATGGCGATAGAGTTCATCGAGCGTCCCC
>JAPOVO010000300.1 GCA_026708165.1 Chloroflexota bacterium
TTGCGGGGCGTCGGCCGGGACTCCGCGCGACGCCCCGCAATATTCTCAGGCGGATCGCCCGCAAGAGCGTTCTCATAGGCGTGCTGGTCGTGGTCTTGATCTTCGCTGGAGTCGGTGCGCTGGTCTCGGCTTTCTGGCGGTCCGCCGGTTCCGAAGTCGACTTCACGCTCATCAGGAGAATTCGGGCCGGCTTTACCCAGTCGTTCGAGCTGGCCGGCGAGGGATTCGACTTCGCCGAGCAGCTAAACGAGGGACAGCTCCGCGCAAGCTCTCAGAGTTCGGACCCGTTTCACTCCGCGGAGCGACTCCACGACGGTTTGCCCGACGCCCAGATCCCGGCGTGGCACTCCGCGAGCGCCGACCTGCCGATTGATCTCCTGTTTATCAGCGATAAGCCGCGGCTCATGGATAGGATCGTCCTCTGGAATCACCCGGCGGAAGACCCCTCTACCTACATCAAGGAGTTCGAGGTCTTCGTGTCGCCGGTCGATCCCGCTAAGGACGATTCTCAGCTCCAGTCAGTCGGAGTGTTCGTGGCAGAGCAAATCACCGATGTGCAGCGGTTCGAGTTCGACCCGCCCGTGCCGACGCTGTATACGTTGATCCGAATCAACTCGCACTACGGCAGCCCGGATTATCTGTCGGCGTCGGAGATAGGGTTGTTCTTGCCGAATAGTCCCGTCGACGGGCCGATCATTCCACAGCCGTTCCCGGCGAATCGTTAGCCGCGCGGTCAGGTCAGCTAGAGACTCTCGATGTTCAATCGCCTCAAGCGCCGGCGGAGCGGACGCGATATTGAGCAGGGCGCCGCCAAGTCCCGGCGAGGGTTTGGGAGCCGCCTCGCCGGCATATTCGAGCGGTCACGCATCACCGACGCCGACTGGGAAGAGCTGGAGGAAACTCTCATCAGCGGCGACGTCGGACTCGATCTGGCGATCGAATTGACGGAATCGATCAGAGACCGCGTGAAGTCCGACCGGATCAAGGATTCTGACGCCTTGTTGAAAGCGGCTCGGGAAGTCTTGGTCGAGGCTCTAAACGTAAACGGTGTCTCCGAGCGCCCCGCCGGAAAACCGGCCGTTATCCTTGTGGTCGGTGTGAACGGCTCCGGCAAAACGACCACGATCGCCAAGCTTGCTCATCTTCTTCAGGAAATGGGGAAAACGTCGGTGCTTGCGGCCGCCGATACGTTTCGAGCCGGCGCCATCGATCAATTGGAGATATGGGGCAGGCGTCTGGGTTTGCGCGTCGTTGCTCAAGCCCCCGGTTCCGACCCTGCCGCCGTTGCGTTCGATGCCGCTTCAGCCGCCGTGGCGACCAATGCAGACTATCTGATCGTCGATACGGCGGGCCGCTTGCAGACCAATCGAAATCTCATGAACGAGCTTCGTAAAGTCCGCCGTGTTCTCTCAGGCCGCATCGAATCGGCTCCGCACGAGGTACTCTTGGTGCTCGACGGACTCACCGGCCAAAACGGTCTTGCCCAGGCGCGGGAATTCCATGCGGATGTCGGAGTTTCCGGAATCGTGCTCGCCAAGCTCGACAGCTCCGCCAAAGGCGGCGTCGTGTTTGCCGTAACGAAAGAGCTCCAAGTGCCGATAAAGTTTGCGGGAACGGGCGAGGCCATCGAAGACTTGGCTCCATTCGACGCCGAAGAGTTCGTGGATGCGCTTATGAGGTCCGGAAATTGAAACGCGAACGCGCGCTGAAGGGCGTCGTCCTCGTGGGCGGCACCGGCAGCCGTCTCTACCCGATTACCACCGTAACCAACAAGCATCTGCTTCCTGTGTACGACCGGCCCATGGTGTACTACCCGTTGCAAGCGCTGGTCAATGCCGGCGTCGAAGAGGCCATGCTCGTAACCGGCGGCAACAACGCCGGCGACTTTCTCAGGCTGCTAGGCGACGGACGCAAGTTTGGCTTCAGCAGACTCCATTACGCCTACCAGGAGCGGGCCGGCGGAATTGCTCAGGCGCTCGGACTGGCCGAGACGTTCGCTGGCGGCGACGACATTCTGGTGATTCTGGGAGACAACATAATCGAGTCCAACATCCGCCAGGCCGCCGCCGAGTTCGCGGCGCAGGAGAACGGCGCCAAACTGATCCTCAAAGAGGTTCCCAACCCCTCGGCCTACGGAGTAGCCGAACTGCGGAACGGTCGGATCACCGGCATCGAGGAGAAACCGGACGATCCGAGATCAAATCTCGCCGTTATAGGTATCTACTTCTATAGCAGCCAAGTATTCGACGTCATCAAGACGCTGGAGCCTTCGGGCCGGGGCGAGCTGGAGATAACCGACGTCAACAACCATTTCATCCGGGCCGGCACGGCGTCGTACAACGTCCTCGACGGATACTGGGCCGATTGCGGCGAGTCGATCGACTCCTATCTGGAGGCTGTCAACCTCGTCGCGCGCAAAGGGGCAAACGACCGGGCGCCCTGCCCACAGGGATAGCCGCCTCCCGCCATCGACGGCAGGATAGTGACCGTGTCGCCGCTCTTCAGTTCGGCCGAGAGGCCGCCGATTTCCCGCACTTCGACATCGTTTACGAAGATATTCGTGTGATCAAGTACGTCGACGCCATCCGACGATAGCGAGTTCCTGAGCGTGGGAAACTGCTCGTAGAGGCGGTCGAGGAGGTCCGCGAGATTCTCGGCGTCGACTTCAAGATTGGACTTGCCGGCCGTGTGACCGCGCAG
>JAPOVO010000468.1 GCA_026708165.1 Chloroflexota bacterium
GCCATAGCCCGCGCGCCAGGCATCGGCGAACGACTCCCACTCCGCGTCAATTCCGTGACAGCGGCCCAAGCGTTCAACTTCTTCGATCACGCTGCCGCGCCAGTCGACGACCGTGCCAAATACGTCGAACGCGAGCGCGCGGACTTCCAGATCAGCCAGTCAGGAAGAGCGGTTTTGGTGTGCTGACCAGTTTAACTGCTAGATGGCGTCCGGGTCGTGGCGGTGCCCCTCGCCGGTCACGCTGACGGCGACGCGAATGGACGGCCCGTCCCCAACCGGCTCGATCAGGTGCCACGTGTTCTTCGGCGCTAGAACAAAGTCGCCAGCCTTCGCGTGGATACGCACGTCGTCGCCCATGTTCCAGATGATCTCGCCCTCGGCGACGAACCAGCATTCCTCCTTGTAGTGGTAGTGCCGGTCGCATTCGAATCCCGAAGGCTGGCAGATGGCGGAGATCGTGAACTGGTCGTTGATGACCACGCGGGCCGACCACGGCGGCTCGCCGTTTCGCCGCTTGACTTCTTCCAGCGAGGCGCTCATCAGCGCCGGGCTCAATACTGCGGTTTCGATCGCCATGACCCCATCCTCCTAATGTTCTCGTCTCAACAAACTTAGTCTGAACCGGCGGCGGATATCTTGCAACGCCGCCCAGTTTGAAACCATGATTTTGCCTGACGTTTCCATTGGACGGAGTTGATGGACGCCTCGGCTGCGGGTCGTATGCCGTATCAGCACGCCCGCTTTAGAAAGGGCCAACGTCTTCCTCGCTTCACGCAAGGCTTATACTCGCGCGGGGAAATCTGAGATCGGACATCGCATGGACAACCATTCAATCGCCGTAATCGGCGGAGACGGCATAGGACCCGACGTGCTACGCGAGGGCCAGTTGGTATTGGAGACTCTTTCCGAATTGACCGGAGCGCTTGGTTGGGAATTTCAGGAATTCCCATGGAGCTGCGACCACTACCTTGAGCACGGTCTGATGATGCCCGAGGACGCTCTCGACACCCTCAAGCCGTTCGACGCGATCTACTTCGGCGCCTGCGGATTTCCAAGCGTACCGGACCATATCTCCCTGCACGGCCTGCTGCTGCCAATCCGCCAGACGTTTCAACAATACATCAACCTCCGGCCGGTGCAGCTCTTGCCCGGCATACGCAGCCCGCTCGTCGGCAAGAGTGCGGAGGATATCGACTTCTTGTGCGTTCGTGAAAACACCGAAGGCGAATACGGAGGAGTCGGCGGCAGGCTCCATCGCGGGATGCCGCACGAAGTCGCGGTCGAGACCGTGGTATTCACCCGCACGGCGGTGGAGCGGGTAGTCCGATATTCATTCGAGCTCGCGAAACGGACCGGCCGGAGTCACGTCACTAACGTCACCAAGTCAAACGCACAGCGTCACTCCATGGTGTTCTGGGACGACGTGTTCGACGAGGTTGCGGCCGAATACCCCGAAACGACTACCGACCGCTCTCTGATAGACGCCGCAGCGGCGCGAATGGTGCGAAACCCTGAGTCCTATGACGCCCTCGTCGCGTCAAACCTGTTCGGCGATATATTGACCGACATCGGCGGCGCGCTGATGGGAAGTCTGGGCGTTCCGCCGAGCGCCAACATCAATCCCGACGGCGGCTATCCTCCCCTGTTCGAGCCTGTGCACGGCTCCGCGCCCGACATCGCGGGCAAGGGGATCGCCTGCCCCATAGCCGCCATCTGGGCGGCGGCGATGATGGTCGAGGATCTCGGACACCCGGAAGAATCGAAGCTCATTATGGACGCGATGACCGACGTGACCGCTTCGGGAACGCTCACGCCCGACCTTGGAGGCAAGGCTACGACCGTCGAGTTCGGCCAGGCCGTCTGCGATGCCCTCCGAAAGCGGGCGGGCTAGGAACGCGCCGTAGGTAGAGGCTGCAGTTCCCGAACCGCTCTCACAAAGAATGGCGGCCGCTAGCAATCTACGGGCGGTCAGCCGATTCCGGTTGACAGGGTCTTAGTTAAGAAACCCTATTTCCCGCAGATGGTCGACCGACCGCTGCAAGCGCTCTTGCCGCTGTTCGAGCGTCAATAGCGGCTCGCCTCTGATGCCCTCTAGCTCCATGCTGAAGGGACCGTAGAATCCGGCGTCGTTGCTCACCCGCCCTACCTCGGCGAAGTCAACGGCTCCGCCGTCGCCTAGTGCGGGAAAGTACCATTCATGAAACCCGCCGCGGCTGTCCTTCAGATGGAAATGGCATACCCACTCGATCACCATGTTCAAGTGCTCGATCACATCCGCCCCGTCGTTGTAGAACAGGATGTTCCCGGTATCGAAGTTGAGCCGCAGGTTCGGATGGTCGAGATCCTTCATTGTTCGCACCATCTCCGGACCGTTCACCGTGATACCGGGATGAGTCTCAAAGGCGACGATGATCCCGCGTTCCGCGGCGTAGTCTCCAACGTCCGTAAGGTTTCGATATAGCTGCATACGCTCTGTATCGTCGCTGACCTGGCCCGCGCTGCCGACCAGGATCGACGCCCCGAACTTGACGCAAATGTCAAGCCGTTTCTTGACACGCTCGATTCCCTCTGGATCGAGCATGTCGTCGCCGCCGTTCACACTCGTCGCCAAAACGCCGTGCTCGTCGAGCTTGTCTTTGTAAGCCTGTAATTCTGCCTCCGGCAGCTTCTCCGTTGGTACCACCGACTCGGGAACGAC
>JAPOVO010000032.1 GCA_026708165.1 Chloroflexota bacterium
GGGCACGGCTGGCGGAGGGAGGGCGGTTCGCGAACCGCCCCTACTGGGTCGGGTTGATGCTCTGGATTCCCTAAATTCACAAACGAAGTGCAACACCTGATCAAGGTGTTGTCATGGGGGGCGAATTGGGGCTAGGTGGTCGGGTATGGCGGGGTGTGCATGTCCCAGACTCTGCCGCTGGCGCCGATAGGGAGGCTGGTGACCATGAAGCTCACCGCCGCCGCGATTTCCTCGGGCGTGGAGTATCGAGGGTTGGGTTGTTGTCCGACCGGGGGAGATCCGGGACCCATGCCGGTATCGCTTATCGGGCCGGGACAGATAGTAAATACGCGGATGTTGAAATCGCGCACGGATTCGGCGAGCTGCTGGTCGAAGGCGATGAGGCCGGCTTTCGAGGCAACATATGCGCCCGCCGTGGGCGCCTGGTAGCCGCGGAGACCAGCGGTTGAAGAGACGCCGACGATCACGCCCCGGCGGCGCTCGATCATCGACGGGACCAGGCCGCGGACGAACAGAAATGCCCCGCGCAGATTGATAGCGATCACCTCGTCCCAGTCCCGGATGGGCGTTTTCCACACCGGTGAGCCGCGAATGACTCCGTGATTGTTGACGAGGATGTCGACCGTGCCGAATCGCGCAATCGCCTGAGAAGCGGCGGACTCCACCTGGGACTCGTCGGCGGCGTCGCAGCGCAGCGGGAGCGCGGACGCGCCGGTGTCCGTTTCGACCATCCGAGCGGTCCGCTCGATTTCCGACTCGGTCCTGGCGACGACCACGATGTTCGCGCCTTCGCGAGCGAGAGCCATGCAGATCGCTCTTCCGAGACCTCGGCCGCCGCCGGTGACCAGGGCAGTCTGACCGGCCAGCATGGGGCGGTCCCCGCCGTCGAGTTCAGCCCTTTGCAATCACGTCCGCCAGGTACTTTGGATGCCGAGAACTGGAAAGTCCGCCCGCCACGACTGGCTGCTAGTCAAACGACAAGACAGGATAGTCCTCGTCGGAGAAGGGTGTTCCCTCAAGCTCCTTCGAATCCCGGTCTTCGCGCTGAAATCGATGCACGGTTTCGGCCGGCATGAGACGGGTTATGTAGGCGCGGCGGGGCGTGTCGGTGTTGTTGGGGCCGGCGTAGTGCATCGAGAGTGAGTGGTGGAACACCGCCTCACCGGGCTGCAATTCGACGGCGACGGCAGTGGACAAGTCGATGCCGCGCCTAGCAGCCGCGCCTCCTTCGTAGTCGTAGCCCATCACTTCGCCCCAATGATGGCTTCCGGGGATGTATTGCATACATCCGTTCGCCACCGTCGTGGGGTCGAGGGCAGTCCACGCCGTGATGTCGGGAAGCGAGGTCGGGTGGTCGGGGTAGTCCTGGTGCCACTCAGTAGTGCGCGAGCCGCCGGGCGGCTTGAACAAGACCATATCAGACAGCAGCCTAATCTTCTCGACGCCCAGCAGCGCGGCGGCTATCCTGGCCCGCCTTTCCATGGTGGCGAACCGCCTGACGATGGAGCTGACTTTCCAGAGTCCGCTGATCTGAACGAACTTCTCCTCGCCTACGGCGGTGTCTTTGGCGCCGCCGAGGTCCTGCCGCATCAACGCGGACTGCTCGCCGGCGATGAAGCGCTGTACTTCGTCGCGAAGCTCGTCAAGCTCTCCAGGCGTCAGGATCGGACCGTAATTGAGATATCCGTTTTCCCGAAAGAAGCTGATCTGGTCGTCGGTAACTTCGAACTGTTCAGTTGGCATTTTCGGTCATGTCAAAGCTGTTTTGAACTAGTACAGGGAGCGATTGGACAGAATGTCTTTCGGGCCGCGTTCCGCGCAAGCGGATGGACTGTTTTGGATAGATCCGCGAAGCGTGGATGTCTGGGAATCCGTTCAATGGGGGCGTGTCCCGGTCTGAAGCGGCGCGGGCGAAGAGCCCGCGCCGCCCCGTAGTCTCAATCCCGTGCGGGTCCGAGGATCGACTTAAGCGGGAACGTCTTCGAGGAATTCGATCGACTCTTCGAATATCCGGTCGATGGCCTCCTCGGGGGTCAGCTCGCCGAGGTTGACTCCCTGTCCCGCGGCGGCGGTGGAGGAGTTGAACCCGGCTGATCTGACGTAGGGGTATGGCCCCGCAGTCTCCGGTCCTCTGAGGACTTCGAAGAAGTTGCCGTACTGGACACTGATTCCCTTGTGGACCTGCCACTGCGGAGACCGGAAGAGTCCCAGGTGGGACGAAGGCATTCCCGTGAGGTCGATTCTGGCGATTGCTCCCTCTTCGGATGCGTACCAGCTTGCGAACTCGAATCCGGCTTCGGGGCTTGGCCCCTTCACGGGAACGACCATCATGTTGTTCCAGAACGTGCCTTGCAGGTCCTTCCAGTTCGGCCCTCGCGGCACGTGCACCATCTCGAACGGGAACCTGCCGCCGACCTGCTTGGTGAATTCCTGGATGTCGGCGACGCTCATGTAGACGCTGGAGTTCAGGCCGTTGAAGAAGTCCGGCCTGTCGGTCCTGTCCGGAGTTATCGGCTTGGAGACGTTGTGGACGTGCAGCATGTCGTACTCGAACTGGAAGGCGGGCGGACCGAGTTCCCGGAACCTGGGATTCAGCGCCCTACCCTCTTCGATGTAGATGCTGTCGAGACCGTCGGCGTAGCAGTATCCGCAGAGCTGCTGGTGG
>JAPOVO010000266.1 GCA_026708165.1 Chloroflexota bacterium
GCCATAGACCTTCTCGAAGTCCGCAAAGTAGTCCCTGGTTCTGAGGTATCTGCGCCCGCTCCTATGGACCCAGCGGTTCACCTCGAGGCCGGCCACAAAGGTCATGGGTTCCATAAATGGAGGGCGAATCTGGAACACCGGGCCATATTTTTCGGTGAGATCCGCAAAAAGGGCGGGAAAGTTTCCGCTTCGAGCATGTGGATTGAGCAGCAATCGCCACAGCGGGACGGTTGGAATCTTCTTGGTGAATGCGGAACGTTGCAGCAGCGGTCCGGCGAGGCTCTGAGCTACCGCCTTGGCAATCGACCGGCCGATCAAGTCCATATTGCAAATGAACTGGATCCGCTCCTCGTCCTCTTCTTCAAGCTGGAAAATGAAGCGAAATACGTCGCATGTATCGATCAGGCAGATGATGATGACGTCTCTCGGATCGGGAATCTCGTTGTTGAAGATGACCTTGCCGATGCGCGTCCTGACGAACTGTGCCGCGGTGCCTTCCGCGCTGCCGAACATCTCAGTCTGCCAGGCGGTTCGCGCCAGCGTCCAGAACTCACCCTCGTGGTATTCGAGGATTTCCATCTCCACCAGGCGGTCCAGCGTCAGGTCGATTATCGACTCCGCGCGTGGAGCCAGCCGCTCGATCCAGTACTGGGCGTTCCGTTGAGTTGGTTCGTCGGCGATCTCCTTCAGAATGGGGTCCAGAGCGGGGTTGCCTGTTTCTGTCGAGTCCAGTAGGAACAGGGATTCCATGTCCGTGTCGATGCGAGAAATCAGTGAAAGTTCCGCGAGCACGGCCCCGACGACGGCGCAGTTCAAGTGCCAGCCGGGCACCTGGTAAAAGTAGCCGCTCTCTTCGTTCAGGAGCATCAGAACGAGCTCGTCGGGCAGACTTAGTGGTTGGCTCTCTGCGCCTGCTGTTGGAGGAGTCATCGGTCTTACCCCGCGTGTGCGGTGTTGATAGCGTGGGTGCCTTTGTGCGCGCGCCCCGTATTTTTAGCTTATCCCACCGCGTGAAGGGTGAGGAAAAGAAAAACCGACCGGAACCGGCCGTGGTCATATTCGAGCGCGGGCCGGACTTCGACGGGCATTTGATTCTGGTATCGTGGTTCGGTGCTTTCACGGGCAAGGAAGCATTCAACCGGAGATTCTTCGCGAGGTGTGCTGAGCTATGCCAGTACGTCGCAGGCAGCGCGTCAACCTCACGGCGCCTTCCCCGTTTCCCGAGGGTTGGTACTTCGTCGCGACTCGCCGGGATGTGCTCAAGGCCAGGCTCATCCAAAAGACGTGGATGGGCGAGAACATCGTCGCCTGGTGTGACGAGAACGAGCGCATCTGCGTCTCCGAAGCCGTCTGTCCGCACCTCGGCTCCGACTTGGGACCTGACTCGGGAGGATGCATCCGCGACGGCCGCCTGATCTGTCCCTTCCACGGCTACGAGTTCGATACGACCGGACAGTGCGTCGCCACCCCCTTTGCCCCTCCACCCAGGACCGCGAAATTGCGAGTCTTCGAAACCCAGGAAATCCTCGGCCTGATATTCGCTTGGTGGGGGATCGGCGGACGCGCGCCGCAATGGAGCCTGCCCACGGATTCGCTTGACCGGGTCGACTGGAGCGACTTTGAGATCAATACCGTCCGCTTTGCCGGCCATCCCCAGGAGACAACCGAGAACTCCGTGGATCTCGCCCATCTCCGCTACGTCCACGGCTACGACAACGTGGAACCCGTCCAGGAGTTTTCGGTGGACGGCCCCCGTCTCGAGACCCGGTTCAACTTCAAGCGAACTCGATCCATCGCTGGACTGGCGTCCCTGACGTTTGAAGTCTCCGCCGCCACCCACATCTTCGGATTGGGTTACTCGTTCGTGGAGATCCGGGAGCGCTCGATCGGCATGGATATGCGCCTGTGGGTCTTGGCCACGCCGGTCGACGGCACGCATATCGACATGTGGCTCGTCTCACAGGTGCGGGAAATACGCAAGCCGAAGCGGTGGCTTGCGGGCCTCGGGTTTCTCCCGGTCAAATGGCGCGCTCCCATCATGAACAGGTTCATCGCGTCTCAGCAGCGGCGCGATGTTCTTCAGGACGTGATCATTTGGGGCCGCAAGAAATACATAACCCGCCCGCGCCTCTGCCGCTCCGATGGCAAGATCATGCCCTTCAGGTACTACTGCGCCCAGTTCTATCCCGATCCGAGCGACAACGGCTCTCCCGGCGCCTGAGACTCGCGGTCCGCAAGGAGCCTCCCCGGCAGTCGGCGCTACGCCTTCCTGAATCGCGAGCCGTACATGATGCCCCCGTAATAGTTGAACCACCGCTTCGCCGCTGGGTCGTCGAACGGGTAATCGGCTCCAATCTGTCTCGCGGCGGCTAGCCCGGTCACGAAGCAGGTCTCCTGGCTGTTTATCAGCGTGTGCGCGCCGCAGTGCCACGTCCGCCGCTTGCCCTGGATGAAGCGGAATATGTTTATGGTCAGTGCGATGTGGCGCACGTCATGGACGATGTGCTGAAACCATCGCTTCATGATGACCTTGCGTTCATCGATCGGGCTGATCGGGTTGAAGGTCACCAGGCAGGGCTTATCCGACCGGTTCGCCCACGGCTGCTGGTTGTGCATGATGTACGTGATTTCATAGTTGTCTGGTCGCGCGCCGTACT
>JAPOVO010000275.1:0-1148 GCA_026708165.1 Chloroflexota bacterium
CCCTTCCACTACTTGCCGGTCTAGATCCTCTTAAAAGCTCGCGACGTCGACTTCGTCCAGGCGGACGTTGAGCGATCGGGTGAAGTCGTGTCTTATGTCCGCGGCGATACATCCGAATGCCGAAGTGATCCCCGGCCAGGGTGGAATCAGGGCCTTCGAGATTTCCAGCTCGCGCAAGACGGCGCAGGCGTGCAGCGGACCTGCCCCCCCGTATGCGACCAGCGCGAAGTCGCGCGGATCGTGTCCCCGCTCGACTGTCATAAGCCTCAAGCTGGCGGCGATTCGGTCGTGCGCAACTTGAAGAATCGCCCACGCGGCCTCCATGGTCGATATGCCCAGCGGCTTCGCTATCGTTTCCCGAATTGCCGTCTCGGCTCCGCTTTTGTCGAAAACCCAGCCTGACTCCCTGCCGATGGGTCGTTCCGATCCGATTCTGCCAAGCACAACATTAGCGTCCGTGACTGTCGGTCGTGTTCCTCCTGAGCCGTAACAGACAGGCCCTGGATCGGCTCCCGCGCTATGGGGACCGATTTGAAGAATCCCCGCCCTGTCGATCCAGGCGATGCTGCCGCCGCCCGCCCCCACGGACCGAACGTCGAGCATCGTCGTACGAATCGGTAGGCCGTATTCCAAGTCCATGTCCTGCGCCGTCGCCACTCCGCCTCGCGCGGCGATCGCTATGTCGAGACTAGTCCCGCCAACGTCGCACGTGATCAGATTCTCATCGCCCGTCGAGACTCCCACCTGTCGCGCCGCAATTACTCCGGCGGCGGGTCCCGAAAGGACTGTATTGACCGAATACCGGCGAGCCAAGCGCTGCGACATCAAGCCACCGTTGCTTTGCACGATCAGCACGTCTTGCCCATAGCCGCTCGACCTGAGCCTTTCGGTCAATGACCGTAGATACCGATCCACCAGCGGCTGCACATAGCCACTTAGAACGGCTGTGCTCGTCCGTTCGAACTCCCGAATCTCCGGCAGTATCTCGGAGCTCGTCACGACATATGGATTCGGCCAGATGTCCTCGACCCACTCCTTCACTAGCTGTTCATTGGAGGGATTGGCGTCCGCGCGGGGAACGGACCTGTGCTCGGCCCCCACCCCATTGTCCACCCTTCCTCCCGGGCCCCCGCGCCCTCCACGCGACC
>JAPOVO010000275.1:1158-2656 GCA_026708165.1 Chloroflexota bacterium
CCTTCACTAGCTGTTCATTGGAGGGATTGTCGTACGAGTGGAGAAAGCTGATGATGATCACCTCAACATCATTTGCCAGCAGTTGCTCGACGGCACTCAGCACCTCGCCGTGATCCGGCGGCGTCAGCACTTGCCCGCGATAGTCCGTCCGCTCCGTCACCTCCAGCCGCCGATCTCTGGTTATCAATGGCTGGAATCGCCCTTTTAGGCCGTACGTGTCCGGCCGGTCCCGCCGGCGCAATTCGATTACGTCGCGGAACCCCTTGGTCATCAGCAGACCGCAGCGCGCGCCCGAACGTTCGAGAACCGCGTTGGTAGCGACCGTGGTCCCGTGCACAAGTAGATCGATATTCGCCGGATCCACCGGCAATGCATCGAGACCGTCAAGCAGGCCCTGGGAATGGTCCTCACGGGTAGAGGGAACCTTTGCCACCCGAACGTCCCCGGTTTGATCGTCGTAAAGGACGACGTCCGTGAACGTTCCGCCTACGTCGACGCCAACGTGTATAGCCACTGGCTCCTGGTTCCCGCTGAATCTGGCACGAGTCTCCGATCAGTTCGGAGTCCGCCGTATGTTATGCGATTCTCAATCGACGCGAGCGCGCGGCGCTCACCGTAACGAGGTAAATCGCCAAGGCATTCGCCCGCAACACCCGGGCGGTCTACCGGTTAACTGTCTCTAGCTCGCTCCGGCTCTGACGGCCTTGCCGGTCATGGGAACGAACGCCACAGGCCCCAGATTTCGGGTACGCAGCCCCCTCTTGCGTCGCTCGGCCAGCAATAAGTCCTGCGTCGAACCGGCGGCGCCGACCGGCGCGACGAGGCGCCCTCCTATGGCGAGCTGTTCGATAAGCGGCTGCGGTATATGGTCCGGCGCGGCCGTGACGATGATTGCGCTGTATGGTGAATGCTCCTCCCAGCCCAAATAACCATCGCCTACGCGCAATAGAACATCCTCATATCCCGCGCGCGCCAGGTTTTCCGCGGCCCACTTCGCCAGTTTCGGGCTGATCTCGATGCTGAAAACCCGGGCTCCAAGCTCCGCCAGCACCGCCGCCTGATATCCCGAGCCGGTGCCCACCTCGAGCACCTTGTCCTGGGATTTGATTCGCGCCGCCTCGGTCATGTGGGCTACGACGAGCGGCTGGGAGATGGTCTGGTCTTCGCCGATGGGAAGCGGACGGTTCTCGAATGCAAACTCCAGGTGCTCGGGGCGAACGAACCTGTCTCTAGGCACGCGTTGCATTGCTTTGAGCACGGCCTTCGACCTAATGCCGCACCGCTTAAGCTCCCGTATCAACATGCGAGCGTTCCGTTCTAGCGTCTAAGCAACATGAAGGCCGTGCATCGACGCCATCCCCGAACACTTCAACTGCCCGCGTCGCTCTCTGCGGCAAGCCTCTCGGCTTCCCCAAGCCGCTTACCCATGCTGACCACGTCATCCACCGAGTACCCGACCGCCCTGTAGAACTCGATCACTTCCGCATTTGAGGTTCTG
>JAPOVO010000223.1 GCA_026708165.1 Chloroflexota bacterium
TCATCGACCCCGCCGCCCAGACCAAGGTCCGCCAGGGTGTGACCACCGAAACCGTCGGCAACTGCGGCTTCAGCCCCGCCCCGGTCACCGACCTCAACCGGACCGACATGGTCTCCACAAGCTTGCACTTGGCAATGGGTGCCGACTTCGACTGGTCGTGGGACTCGATGGGCGGCTACCTCGACCGTCTCGACGCCTCCGGCGTCGCCGTCAACGTATTGGCCCTTGTCGGGCATGTGCCTATCCGCACCGCGGTGATGGGCTATGACAAGCGCTACCCCACGAGCGGCGAGCTAAACGAGATGAAGGCGCTGCTCCACGCGTCGCTCGAAGAGGGCGCGTTCGGGTTTTCGACCGGGCTTATCTTCCCGCCAAGCTCCTACAGCGAGACGGACGAGATCGTCGAGCTGGCAGAAGTCCTGGCTGAGTTCGGCGGAGTCTATTTCAGCCACATACGCGGCGAAGGCCATAGTCTCCTCCGAGCGGTCGCCGAGGCCATCGAGATCGGCGAGCGCGCCGGCGTCGCCGTCCAGATAGCCCACCACAAAGCGTCGGGTAGGCCGTACTGGGGCCGCGTGCGTGAATCCTTGGCTATGGTCGAAGCCGCCCAGCACCGCGGCGTGGACGTAACTGTCGACGTTTACCCCTACCCTGCGGGCAGCGGCAGCATCACACAGTTAGTACCCGAATGGGCTCATGAAGGCGGTACGGATGCAATACTCGCCAGACTGCGCGACCGTGTCATGCGAGACCGGCTGGAAGCCGAATTGAGATCAGAGCAGCGTGAGTGGGACTCGACTTACATATCCTGGACGGCATCGGGAAATCCGGAAGTAGTCGGAAAGAGCGTCGCCCAGATAGCGCGCAGGAGAGGTGTCCCGCCGGAGACCGCCGCGCACGACATTCTGATCGAAGAAGAATTGCAAGGCGCCCTTATCCACTTTGTTATGGACGAAGAGGACGTTAGATACGTGCTGCGCCATCCCGCCGCAATGATCGGTTGCGATGGCTCGGCAATCTCGCCCGAACCTCCGCTTGGCATGGGCCGTCCCCATCCGCGGTATTACGGCGCCTTCCCGCGAGTCTTGGGACACTACGCCCGCGACGAAAACCTCTTCCCGCTCGAAGAAGCCGTTCACAAGATGACGGGATTTCCCGCAAAGAAAATGGGACTCGACGCCAAGGGACTCCTTGAGCCGGGACGCGATGCCGATCTGGTTGTCTTCGATCCCGACCGGATAATCGACACCGCCACCTTCGACGATTCGCATCAATTTCCCGAGGGTATCGTGCATGTTATCGTTGGCGGTCGATTCGTTGTGCGCGACGGTGTGCAATCGAAGGAATTGCCCGGTCGAGCGCTTCGTGGCCCCCAAGCCGCATAACCTCGGAGGGATCCACAGCCCCTATGAGTGAACCTCTCGTATACATCAAACCCGGCTGATCGAGCTGCCGTAAAGGCACGGCCCTGCTGGATAGCAGGGGAGTGAAATACCAGGTCCGAAACTACTTCAAGCAGCCGTTCTCCGTGGATGAGTTGAGCAGTCTCTTGGCCGGGCGAAGCGTTCGCGATTTCCTCAGCCGGCGCTCCAAGAAGTTCAGGGAGCTCAAGCTCGACACCGCCGATTTCACGGACGACCAGCTCATCGAGTTGATGGTCGAAGACCCAACCCTGATCCGGCGGCCCCTCGTCGTCGTTGGCGAACAGATCATCGCCGGATTCGACCGCCGCGAGTTCGAGGAGATCGGCGCCGACTAGAATCGCCGGACTCGTAAGCCGATGCTCGGTCGCCTGCGCTATGCAGTCACGGCCTTGATTCGGAAAATCGAACCGCTGCGATAGTCCAGGAAATACACCTCTCCGTCCTCGTCTTCCCCAAACGAGCTGATGTTCAGACCCGTCGTTAGCCGCTCGATTGTGGTCCAGACGCCGTCCGCCGATCTCACTACCGTCCAGATGCGGCCGCTGCAAAAGTCCCCGAAAAGGTAGTGCCCACGCAGGGCCGTTTCCGACCGTCCCCTGTAAACATATCCGCCGGTTATCGAGCAGCCGTCGTCGCGGCCATATTCCGCAATCGGGAGCACGAGTCCGCTCTTGTCACAACCGTCACCCGGTGCAAAGCACCGCGACCCCTCGATGATGTTCCACCCGTAGTTTTCGCCCCCGGCGCTCCCAGCCGGCTGAAAGTGAACCTCCTCCAGCCTGTTCTGCCCCACGTCGGCGATGTACAGGTCACCCGTCTCGCGGTCGAACGCATAGCGCCACGGGTTGCGCAGTCCGTAAGCCCATATCTCCGGCCGAACCCCGGCTTCGCCGACGAACGGGTTGTCCGCGGGTACGACGTAGGGCGAACCGGCGTCCACGTCTATCCGCAGCATCTTTCCAAGCAAAGTGGAGAGATTCTGACCGTAGCCTTGCGGGTCGCCCCCGCTCCCGCCGTCACCCGTTCCGATGTAGAGATACCCATCCGGACCGAACGCAAGCATTCCGCCATTGTGGTTTCTGTACGGCTGCTCGTACTTCAGCACGAATTGAAATGCGTCTGGAGCGGCCCGATCTGGATCATCCGAAGCCACCCGGTATTCGGCGATCACGGTATCGCCGTCCCTGTCCGTGTAGTTCACGAACAGGCG
>JAPOVO010000214.1 GCA_026708165.1 Chloroflexota bacterium
AGACGACCAACCCCGCGCCCACAAGCAGCGAGTTGAGCTCCCCTATCCGCTCGCGGCCTACCTCGGCCCAAACCACGTTCGGCTCGTTTCCGACGCTGGCCGCAACTCCTGCGGCGGTCAGAGCGGTTTCGGCCCGTTCGGGATCGTCCACTTCGAAGTAGACGCCCCCGACCCTATGCAGCAGGTCTTCCAGACTCTCTTGCAGCACCGTCCGGCCGCGGTTGATGATCGCCACTCGGTCGCAGGTCTGCTGCACCTCGCTCAGGAGATGGCTCGACATGAACACGGTCCTCCCACTTTCGGTGGCGGTCGCTCGAATCAGCTCCCGGAACTCGTGCGTGCCGGCGGGATCGAGCCCGGCGGTTGGCTCATCCAGCACTATCAGATCCGGCTCGCCGAGCAGCACGCTCGCCAAGCCCAGACGCTGTTTCATCCCCGTTGAATAGTGCTTTATCTTGTCCTTTTCCCGGCCTCCCAGCCCCACCAGTTCAAGCACCTCGTCGATTTGAGATTCATGCCCGTCCCCGCTATATCTGGCGACTACCCGAAGATTGTCCCTGCCGCTCAGGTACGGATAGAAAGCCGGAGCCTCGATTATCGCGCCGACGCGCCGCAAGACATCCGACCGGTTCCGGCTGGCGTCCATACCGAACATCTCCACCGACCCGGCGGTTGGCTCTATCAAACCCAGCATCATTCCAATGGTCGTACTCTTGCCCGCTCCGTTCGGCCCCAGAAAACCAAACACTTCCCCTGGAATCACTTCCAGATCGAGCTCGTCTACCGCCGTGAGCGATCCGAATCTCTTCGTAAGTCCTTTTAGACGGACTACTGGTTCGGACCCGTTGCTTCTCTGCAATGCACTATCTCCTCAGGTTTCCGTAGCTGCTTGGGGGCCAACTTCAACCGCTTGCCTTCAACCGCAGTCGGACTCAAGTCGGCCCAAAAACGATAGCGGAACCACGTTGTACCCGTGAATCGGCCGAAAGGACTATTCGGCGCCATCCCTTCCTAGTTTTGTAGACCTAGTCAAACAACATGGAAAATAAAGTCGATGTCCGTTCGTCGACCTTGCACACCGCGAACGGCAAAGGCGAGCTTAGCGTCCGAGTACGAATCGGTCCCAACCGCCCCGCGCCGGATATCATTGCCTTGTGACCATCTCCTGCCATGCGCGTAGCGTGCTCGAGTTGCCCAAAGTGCTCGACCGCCTCGCCGAATTCACCGACTTCTCCCTGAGCCATCAACTGGCGCTGCGCCTGGAGCCGCTGACTGACCGGGCTTCCGTCCTTGCCGTGCTTGAAGAGACGCGTCAGGCGCGGAGCGCCCTTGAGTTCGCCCCGAACCTGAACGTCGGATCGGCGAGTGATATAAATCCAGAGATCGACGCCGCCGAAAAGATGGCCCGGCTAGATCCGCTGGCCTTGCTTCGCGTAGCGGATACGATTCGAAGCGGTAACCGCTTGCGTTACACACTGGACCGTACCGCCGAAGCCGCGCCCGACCTGGCTGTTCGGGCCAGACGCATTGCTCCGCTGGAGTCCCTGCTCAATGCGATAGCTGCAAGCATCGCGAACGACGGCTCCATTCTCGATTCCGCGTCCCCGGCGCTGGCGGCGTTGCGGTCCGCAGCGCGCAACGTTCATAACCGTCTGCTTCGACGGTTGACGAGTCTGACGTCGTCACCTCGATATGGCCGCATTCTCCAGGAGCCTATCTTCACCCAGCGATCGGGAAGATACGTACTGCCGATAAGGCAGGAGGCGAGGTCGAACTTCGAAGGCGTCGTGCACGATGTGTCCGCGTCCGGCGCTACGGTGTTCATGGAGCCGCTCGATTTGGTCAATATGAACAACGAATGGCGCCGTTTGCAGATTGAAGAGAAAAACGAAGAAGAACGCATTCTCCAGTCCTTGTCGAGCCAGGTAGGTGCGTTTGCCGAGCACGCTCGGGAGAACGTGCAGCTGATAGCCAGCCTCGATTTGGCGTTAGCCAAGGCCCGTCACGCAGACTCCATTAATGCCATCGAACCCGAAATGGCAGACGACTTTACATTCATGCTGGCGCGCGCCAGACATCCGCTGCTGGGGGACGACGCCGTACCCATCGACATCAGAATCGAGGGCGGCAAGCACGGATTTCGCGCCCTCGTCATCACCGGACCCAACACCGGCGGAAAGACCGTCGCTCTCAAGTGCGTCGGTCTGCTCCATCTGATGGCCGCCTGCGGGCTGCACGTGCCCGCGGGCGACGGCACGCGGCTGGCCGTATACACGTCCATCTACGCCGATATCGGCGACGAGCAGAGCATCGAGCAAAGTCTCAGCACTTTCTCGTCACATATGACGAATCTGGTGGAGATGGTGCGCGAGGCCGATTCGGAGTCGCTCGTGCTGGCCGACGAGATAGGCGCGGGCACGGACCCGATCGAAGGAGCGTCGCTGGCACAGGCGATAGTCGAGTGTCTTCTGGATAAGGGGTGCACGATTATCGCTACCACGCATTTCGGAGCGCTCGCCAACTTTGCATCCGCCAATCCGCTCGTCGAAAACGCAAGTGTCAACTTCGCCCCCGACACGCTCTCGCCTCCCTACGCGATAAGCCTCGGGCTGCCGGGGCGACGCGGCGCGGCC
>JAPOVO010000464.1 GCA_026708165.1 Chloroflexota bacterium
ACTTGCTAGCCAGTGACGGACGCGGTCGCACGGTTGTCATCGAGAATCAATTGGGGAGCACCGACCACAGTCATCTCGGCCAATTGCTCACCTATATGGCCGGATTTGACGCCAACGTAATCGTCTGGATTGCAAAGAGTTTCCGGGATGAGCACGCGGAAGCGCTCAGCTTGCTCAACAGGCGCACAGGAGAAGACACAGAATTCTTCGGAATCGAAGTTGAGTTATGGAGCATCGACGAATCCCGTCCGGCGGTTAATTTCAACCTCATAACCGTTCCCAACGAATGGGGCAAAAGACCCGACACAACCCCTCTAAGCCCTGTTTCGGAACGAAACGAGAGATACCGAGACTTCTTCCAGGGTCTCATCGACACGCTGAGAGACGAGCATCGCTTCACGAACGCACGTAAAGCCCAGCCGAGCAATTGGTACTCCTTCTCGACGGGACGCGGGAGAGTCAAGTACGGGGCCAATTTCGCGATGGGAAGAAGGGCCAGGATCGAGCTGTACATCGATAGCTTTGACGCGGATTGGATTGAGAGGTTGTTTGACCATCTTTTGGCGCACCAGACTGACATCGAATCCGAACTGGCAGCGAGTCTCGAATGGGAGCGTCTGGAAGATCGGAAATCATCGCGCATAGCAGTTGTGCGGCCGGGGAGCATCGACGATGACGACGACACGCTTAATGAAATTCAAGACTGGATGGTCGAGCGGCTCCTGAAGTTCAAAGAGGTGTTTGGCCCGCGATTGGCTGACTTTGCGGATTGACCACAGAAGCACATTCACGCAGACGGGCACAAGGGCTACTTCTACAACTCATACTAATGCATGGAACGCGTATACGCGGTTGCGGCGGGGTTGGCATGTGTCTAGTCTGAGCGTTGTGAGCGGCTGGTTATTTAATGTCGTATAGATAGGCCGGTACGGGCTTCCGGTGGACGAGTTGTCCGATGAGGAGCGAGATCGGGGGCGCGGGATGGCCGGTCGATGCGGGCGGGGGTTTGATTTGAGACTGTTGGAGCCACGTTGAGTCTGCGGCAGCAAATCCTGATATTGCACCTGATGAACGCCGACCTTGGGTCGGAGGTTACCGCGTGGGCGCTGTATGACGGCGCGCTGGGGCCGGATGAAGTCCAGATGCAGGCGGGCAGCGAGGACACGCCGCCTTACGGATCGGTGCTGGACGCGATGCGGGACGGCTGGCGGGTGTTTCAGGCGAGTGCGATGCCGGAGCGCAGCGCGGGTCAGGGGATCGGTCAGCTTGCGAACGAATACTGGCTCGAACGCATGGTGGAGATAGACGAGTCGGGCTGACGGAGCCAGCCGACAAAGGAGGGCGACGCCGCGATGGTAGTTACAGAGACGGAAGTGCAAACCGGCACCGAGTTGCTGTCGGCCCGCCAGATGGCGCAGTTCGCCATAGACGGCTTTCTGGAATTCGACGACATAATTCCGCAGGACCTGGTCGAGGCGGTCTATGAAGACGAGCTAAAGACCGTGGACGAGAATGGGCTCAATGAGCGGTTCCGCTGGCACATAACGGACAATCCGCACGGCTTTTACGAATTTTCGGAGGCGACGCGGGAAGTTCAAAACCTGCCGGCGGTAAGGGCCGTTTTGCGGAGCCTGCTGGGGCCGGGATACCAAGCCAACCACTCGGCGCTGCACGCCACGCCGCCACTGCACAAGGAAGCGCAAAAGTGGCACGTGGACGCGGGCGGCAAGCGGCAGGTGCGGCTGCCGAAGATCGAACAGTACTCGTTCGACGTCCTGACGGCCTTCTTCGCGCACGACACGCCGGACGAGATGGGGCCGACGCTGATACTGCCGGGTTCGCACCTGCGCTGGGTGCTGGGACCGGACATCGGGCGCTACAAGAACATCGTGGGGCAGCGGAAGCTTTCGGGCAAGGCTGGGAGGATGATCTTCTTTCATGAAGGGTTGTGGCACTGCGCGCAGCCGAACGCTACCGAGCAGTGGCGGTTCATGTTCAAGGTGCGCTACAACCCGCGAGTCCGCCAGCGCGGGCTGTTCAACACCGAAGGGTGGGACAGCCCGGAAATACGCCGGTTTTTCCGCGTGAACAAGAGAACTCACGATCTATCGGGCGAGGCGGACGCGGTGGGGTGGACGCGGGCGGACTGGTGGCGCTACCTGTGTGGGGCCGATGAAATGGTCGATCCGAGCGGCACGCTGAGTCACGGGGATTACGCTTAGGGCGTCAGAGTTGGTGGGGTTGGGCGGGTGGATTCCCGCTCCGTATCGGTGTGCGGGGCAGACCCCTCGACAAGCTCATGGCAGAGTCTTCGCGGGCGTCGGGCGGGGGGCAGATTCCTCAGCTTCGCTCGGAATGACAGGACGGGTACTCGGATTCCGGCTTTCACCCTCACCCCTTCGGCAAGCTCAGGGCGGGCTCTATCCCTCTCCCATCTAAGGGAGAGGGGAATGGGCGGTTCGCGAACCGCCCCTACGACAAGGCGTCTATGTATGTGCCGCTAGATGAGGCCAGCGGCGCTTAGGCCGATGGCGGTGCCGAAGCCTATTCCATTGACAATAAGAGCCGTGACCGCCAGCCAGACGAAGGTGCGCCAGCGGACACGGGACTCCAGCTTTTCGATCCGC
>JAPOVO010000226.1 GCA_026708165.1 Chloroflexota bacterium
GAACCACTCGTCATCGAGCGCGGGCGGTTCGCTGACTCCGATGGGCACGGTATCGACGTGACCGTTGAGCATTAGCGACCGCCCGGTCTTGGGCTCGGCGCCTTCGAGCCTTGCGTAGACGTTGGGCCGGTCCGGCTCGAAATGGTCGAGGACAGGCTCCAAGCCCTCGCGTTTCAACAGCTCAGCGAAGAACTCGGAGCCGGGTCCCTCGGTACCGGTCTCACTCTTGACTCGAACGAATTCGAGCGTGTCACGCGCGACCGCGTCGCGGTCGATCAGGGCGATCAGTTTGTTTGGATCAAACACTGGCGCTTTACTTGACATAATTCTCTCGCTGTGGCAGTGGTGCGGGTTGGCGATATCCGCTTGCCTAGTCGGCCATGTATCCGCCGTCGACATCCAGCATCTCGGCGCTTATGAACCCGGCGTCCTCCGAGGCCAGGAAGGCTATCGCGTTGGCGACCTCCTCGGGTTTGGCAAGGCGCTTGAACGGATTGTCGTCGATCAGAATTTGCAGAACTTCGTCCGAAAACTGCTCGGCCATGCCGGTGTCGGTTATCGAAGGGCACACGCAGTTGGCGGTCATGTTGAACTGGGCGAGGTATCTGGCGAGATTCTTGGTCATGGCGAGCACGCCGCCCTTGGAGGCGCCGTAGTGCGTGCCAGCCTGCAACCCGCCCTTCTTGCCGGCAATCGAGGCGAGGTTGATTATGCGGCCGTAACCGCTGGCAGTCATGCCCTCGATGACCGCCTGGGTAACGAGAAACGGCCCCTTGAGATTCACGTCCAGCATGCGGTCCCATTGCTCCTCGGAGATCTCGAGGATGGTGCCTCTGCCGAGGATTCCAGCGGCGTTGACAAGCACGTTGACCGGTCCCAGCTCGGATTCGATCTTCCCGGCCATGTCCAGAACCTGGCCTCGGTTGGAGACATCCACCGCGATGGGAAGAGTGCGCGCGCCTGTCGAGGAGGCTACGGATTCGGCGGCGCGACTAACGGCGTCGCAATTCAGATCCACCATCGCCACGTCCGCCCCGTCGCGGGCGAGACGTTCCGAAGTCGCAAAGCCTATGCCTCCGGCCGCGCCGGTAACCAGGGCCACTTTTCCTGACAGACCGCTCATCAAGTGTTCCCTTCCTATTCTTTCGCTGTTAATAGAAGAATATGGCACTCGGGCTGAGTCTCGTTTACTTTGGGACTCCGGCCCGCGCCTCTTAGGTGCGTTAGCCGCGCGTGGCTTCGCCCTTCTTCCATGACTCGTATTCGGCTAGGACCTCATCGTTCGGCGGATACGCGCGGGTTGTGGAATAGCCCTCGTCGCGAATCTTCATTCGGATGAAGTTCTCAAGCCGCTCCGATTCCGATCCGTCCTCGGCGATCTGCGCGGCGTGGACAGGAGGAATTACCACCACTCCGTCCTGGTCGGCGACGATGTAGTCTCCCGGCATCACGGTGCAGCCGCCGCAGCGTATGGGTACGTTGTAGTCGGCGGGCCACATCGAGCGCGAGCTGGCAGCCCCGTGGACGCCCTTGCTCCATACCGGCAGACCGACCTCTCGAATCTGCGCGCTGTCGCGGACGGCGCCGTCTACGACAACCGCCAGGGCGCCGCGGTATTTCATGCGCTCGCAGAGGATGTCTCCGAGCGTTCCCGCGCCGAGATATCCCCCGGCGTCGACAACGAGGATTTCGCCGGGTCCGATTGACTCGATCGCCCGCCTTTGAGCGCTTCGGCTGAGTTCGTCGGGATTCGGCGCTAGGTCCTCTCTCATGGGCAGGTACCGCAGAGTGCGGGCGCGGCCCACAACCGCCGCGCCGCTGACAAGGGGCTTGATGCCTTCGAGAAAGGTGTTACGGATTCCGAGCTTTAATAGTAGATGCGTCGCCGTGGGGCTGGGGACCATCGGGGGGTTCTTCAGGTCAATATCTTCCGGCATGTTTCCTCCCATGTTCGTTGGCGGCCGTGAAGTCGAAGCGCGGCTTCAAATGACGCTTTTCGAGCCTCCGGCGTCTGTCGTGTGCGCGAGCAGTTTGATCGCATCGTAGATTTCGTCGGCTCCGACATCGTTTTCCTTTCCCATATCCGAACCCGCGACGAGCCGAAACACGTCGGCGGCTCCGCGATGGAAGTCGGGGGTGACGTCGACAGAGTCGAACGTCGCGGCTATTTCTTCCATCTCGCCGATCCACCGGTAGGCGACGGATGGAAGTCTCGTTACCGATCGTTCGATTTGATCGAAAGCCGGGCGCTGGCTGGCCTGGAGCTCGTCGCGCAGCTCCTCGTAAACGCCCAAACGGATTGCCGCCACGAGGAGGGCGGTCTGCAAGGCAGTCGTGCCCTTGGTCATGGCGGCGTAACACATTTTGATGGCGGATGCGCGTCCGCTCTTCCCGCCTACGTGGACCACCTCGATTCCGCGACCGTCGAGCTCCGCAAGCGTCGATGCGCCGGGTCCCGACGTGTAGAAGCGGGGCGCGTATCCTTCGCGGGGCGGTCCGCCGATGATTCCGGCGTCGGCGAACGTGCCGCCCGCTTCGGTGATTAGCGTCTCGAGCCAGCAAGCCGTTTGCGGCGATACGGCATTGCAGTCAGCGTAGGTGGGGCGGCTGC
>JAPOVO010000074.1 GCA_026708165.1 Chloroflexota bacterium
GGCATTGCCTACAACCCCGAGGAATACGCAGCAATCTGCAAGAGCGGGCTTGAAGGTAAACACCGACCGGGGCGCCGGTGGGGGCGACAGTTCGGCTACCGCCCCCCAAAGGCGAAACAGGGTGTCCCGACGATCCGACTCGTCACCCTCCAGGGACTCCCACCACTCCTCAAGACCTCCGGCCCAGGTCCGTTCGAGATCGTGCGGCTCCAACCTCTCCAGCAGCCCCGCCTGCTCCAGGAGTTCTCTGCCGCCCCTCCCGAGCACGGCTCTGGCAAGGACCGGCCCACCAAGGAGGATCGTCGGAACCAGGTCCACCTCGCCCTCAAGCGCCTTTGCCAAGGCCGCCGGCGGATGCACCGCTTCTCCAGGCAAGACGAACCTCAATAGACCTCTATGCGTGGACCACGCCGGAACAACCGCAGCTTCTTCAAGCCGGTCGTGCAATCCGCTCAACCACCTCTCGTCCGCAAACAACGACTCCAACCGGCCAGCATCCTGGGACGGAGCGGCAAGTGCCTCAAAGGCGGCCCTGACTGCATCCGGCTCCGACTGTGTAGCAGCCACCCACAGGAGAAACCTCGCCACCACGTCGGCAACCCCTCGCACGATGTCGCGCTGCCACGGGTTGTCGTCGACCTCCTTAAGGCCCGTACGGGAGACGTTCAACAGCCAGTCGGCATTGATGTGCAGACCGAAAGGCAAGTCGACGTCAGTCGGAAGGGTGGCGTAGACCCGACCGCGCTGTGGCGGCGCGGGTACGCCATGGTCGTCCAACGGCAGGATTCCAAGCACTCGGCGCGCCCTGCCCGCCTCGGCGTACACGCGGTCCTTTTCCTCCTCACTGGGTTGAATCCGGCGGTGCTCGAGAAAACGGGCAATCGCCTCTCTTGACGGCTGGTACGACACCGGAAAGAGCTGCCACAGCAGGTTCTCTCCCTCGGAGAGGGCAACCGCTTCCCGGTTACCGTCGCGTCGATCAGCCACACCCAGTTCCCAGACCCTCCCGCCCACACTCAGGTACTCAAGCCCTGCGTCGGCAAGGATCGCAAGAGGCGTGCGGTCACTATCCGGCAAGAACTCAGTCAGATCGGATCGAAGGCCATGCTGCGGATGCACCAGTCCGCGCAACTCGAAACGCGTCGTGAATCCATCGGTCGGTGATGCGATCCCGTCGTCCCAGATCGGAATCACGGCTCCCAGCAGATCCGGCTGAACGTCCCCATACTCTTCCCCGACTACGTTCTTCATCTCGTAGCGGAAGGTCCAACGTGAGTCCGAGACTCTGGCTTCCTGGAAACGGCCGAAGACACTCTTGAAGCCGATGCCCATAAAGCCGACGGACGAAGCGCCCTTTGTCGATCGAAAGACCTTCGAGATGCCGCGCACATCGCTCTCATCAATCGGATCATCTCCGTCGTGCTCGAAGGTCAACGAATCGTCGTCATCGCCGACGGAGATGGCGATCGACCGCGCACGGGCGTCTACCGCGTTCTGGATCAGTTCGAAGAGGTAGATCCAGCGATGCTCGAACGGCAGTTCCATGGCCCGCAGTACTCCGCGCCCGTCCGCGGTCTCATAGAACGCTCGATTCTCGTTCGCGAGCTGCTCCACGAAGCCCTGTCGGCCTCTGACGTTCACAGGGAGCCGCCAGCCTCAGCCGCTAGCGCGGTCCGCGGCAACCAAGGGCGCCAACTCAGCGAGAAGACCAGGAATGTCGCTCCGGACAGTCCGCCACACCAGGTTCATATCGATGTCGTCGTAGACGTGGATCATCCTGTTGCGCATTCCTCGGATCTCCCGCCAGGGGATTCCCCCCCGCCCCTCTCGGAAAGCAGCCGAAAGTCTGCCGGCGGCCTCGCCGATCACCTCGATGCGCCGAATGACTGCGTCCTGCAACCGGGCATCCTCCAGAAACTCCTGCTCTGTAACGCCGTCCACGTACTCGAGGATTGCGTTCGCTGACTCGACGATGTCTGCAACAGTGGCAAGATCACGCGTCATACACGACTTCCACTGAGCCGAGAATCGCCTTTCGCCGATAGCGGTTCCGACTGCGCTCGACCCCGCGCCAACTCAGAAGGTCTACGTCGCGGCCGAGGATGGACTCCAGTTCATCCTCCATCCGCTCCAGATCGAGCAGAGTGTGCTTCGCTGCCGGATGGAACCGGGCGAGGATGTCCACATCGCTGTCTGGGCCGAAGTCCTCCCTGAGGACGGAGCCGAAGAGGCCAAGCCGAGTGATCTGCCAACGCCTGCAGAAGCCGGCAATCTCCTCGACCGGCCAACCGACGTTCCAGCCTGGACGGGTGCCGCCGGTGCCTATGGTCTTTGGTGCAGCCTGTGCCATGAACTGAGCCTCCACGCCAGCCCGCGCTCTCACGTACACGATCCAACCTCACTGCACCGCGCCACATCGGGCGCAGCCGGCGACCGGGTGATCGTAACAACCTGTTTACTACGCGCTCTCCGTCAACTCGTCAGCCCGCGGTACACCTTCGGCAGCTGGCTGGGCAAGGCCGCGATCTCGTCGATGACGAGGTAGCGGCGTTCGGGACACATCTCGCGCAGGTAGTCGTGGCCGGCGGGGTCGACGGTGATGCAGAAGGTG
>JAPOVO010000174.1 GCA_026708165.1 Chloroflexota bacterium
AGGAGGCTCAGATGCAGCGCACTCCGTATGGCGGGGGGCCGGAACGGCACTCCCGAACACGGGCTACTCGTTGCCGAAACGAAGCCGCTCGGTCCCCCGCCGCCAGGGGACTCTATCCAGTTGAGCGGCCAGACGTCACGTCTCGAGAAGGGTCCATCCCGACCCTCGCGGGGCCGCCCCGCACCGGTTTCTTGGGCGTCTCTCTGCTATTGGCGACCATTCTGGTTGGCTTGCCGCCGCTGCTGGGACAAACAGAGAGGCTCTTCTACCGTGACGGGCAACGAGTGATCTTCCTCACTGCTACTCAAGACCTGCTTCTCCAGAAATCCAAGGCCGGCGAGATGCGGCTCCGGAGAGTAGTTGCCGAAGGGCCAGTCGCAGTTCGCTCGCCCTCCGTGGCAAGAGACGCGTCCGGCGACCTTCCCGTCTTCCGCACCGACACCGGCCAACTCGTGTCGCCAATCGGCGGTGTGATTCTGATGTTCGACAGGTCCTGGTCCGAGCAGGTTGTTGATGGGTTTCTGAAGTCAAACGATCTGACCGAGGTCAAACCCCTTGGTCTTCCCAATGCGTATCTTGTGCACACCGAACCTGGCCTGGAAGCTATCGAGCTCGCGAATCGCCTGGCTCTCCTTCCAGGTGTTGCCGCGTCGTCACCCAACCTCTGGCGACAGGAGGTCGAGCAATAGATGGATGAAAAGCCGTCGCGTCTTCCCGCAACAAGCAGGAGTAGAGTCTCTTCCCTGCAACTGTGCTGTCTCGGCCTGGTCTCGCAGGCGCTATCCGCCCAGGGTGGTACTGGCCCGGACGTCCCAACTCCGTCGGTCGTAAAGGGCGATAGGACTCTGACCGTCACATGGTCGTCTACCGCCGATGCAACGGCGTCGTCGACCTACGATGTGTATTACCGGCTCGCATCGTCCCCTGAAGGTACATTGTTGTCCGACGTAGGGAGGGGAATCGGCAGTCTCTACTACGTTTTGCCAAAGGATCTCACGAACGGTGAAGCGTACAGAGTCCTCCTGAGGCATCGAATCGGTTCGGCCTCGAGTGACTGGTCGTCGGAGGTGGAGGGGACTCCCGGGGATCTGGCGTCATTCGTTCCGACGAAGGGCGTAGCCGTTGGAGGCTGGCTGGACGATGACCAGGAGTCCGATACGTTCTCGGTGACGACTTCTTCGAGTACCTTCACGACGGTTTGCTATGTTGAGGCTGCGGGCCTGGGATCGGACTTGACCTTTTCGACCTCGCCGAGCAGTTCGGCCGCCGCCAGCAGCTACTACGGGAAGTGGAGTCGTCATGTACTTGCAGCCTCCGGAACGTACACGGTGACGATCAGTGGAGGCTCCGAGAGTGGTTCTGGGTATGACCTTCTATGTCGGGACGCGCCCACTGATGCAACGAGTCGGGCGCAGGCCTACGAGATCGACGAGAGGTGGCCGAGTGACGTCCGGTGGGGACGGCAGTACGATAGCTATTGGTACAGATTCACCGTGGCCGAGGAGCAGTACGTGTCGGCCAGAACGCTGCACTACATGGATACGGTGCTCATTCTCACTGACAGCACGGGGAATGAAGTGGCGCGTAGCGACGACGGTTGGGAACTTGGCCATGTATGGACGTCAGCGATTCCTCCCAGGCAAGTACCACCGGGAACATACTATCTGGAAGTGTGGTTTCCTCGCACCGAAAGCTGGGATGACCACAGCACCTACGGTCAACACCAGAGCTACCGTAACATAGCTCTGCATACGGAGTTCATAGATAGCTTTGAGGGCGGCGCGGCGAGAGCGAGTGCCTCGCCCTTGAGCGTCGATGGATTCCTAGCTACCCAAGCTGGACGCCTGTCTGCTGTGAGCGGCAGCAGGCGCGTGCTGCTGGAAGGCGCGTCAATCCGTCCCCAGTACGGACTTCTTGATTCGGCCGGCGAAGCTGACTACTGGCAGCTTCGGGTAGATGATTCGGCGGAGGCCAATAGTGACGACTCAAGCCCGATCGTCATCCGGGGTACGTCCACTCGCCACTCAGGCCTGGCGGCGGAAGTTCTTGACAGTGAAGGCAACGCAACTGAGTTTGTTTCGTACCGGCGCGACAGCTTCGGCGGAGGAGAGCACGAGGGAGTGGGCGTCGATGCGTTCACGGTGTCGGGGAGCTTCCCGAACGGTACGTACTACGTGAAGGTCTACTCTGTTGATCCTGAACAGTCCGCGGTGTCCTATGTGCTGACGGCAGCGCACGACCGCGAGACTACGGGCTTTCAGGTCGACGTTGCCAATGACACGTCGCCTTGCGACAACAGCGTGCCGAGCGGTATAGAGGATCCGTTCTTCCCGTGCCAATGGCACTTGAGGCAGGCGAACGCGATCAACGTCAGGGACGCGTGGAGCGCGGGTCATTCAGGGTCCGGCGTGGAGATCGCCGTGATCGACGACGGCGTGGACATGGAGCACGTAGATCTCCGTGTCGACCACTCGAAGGGAGTCAACTTCAGCGGAGGTACAGATCCGTTCGACTGGACCAGGCGCCATGGCACTGCGGTGGCGGGTATCGCTTCGTCGAAAGGGACCAGTCAGGGCGGTGGAGGCGTAGCTTACGGATCGC
>JAPOVO010000460.1 GCA_026708165.1 Chloroflexota bacterium
CGGACCGTCACCTGGGCGACCTCCCGCGACTCGCAGTGGGGCAACTACGTTCACACCACGTTCTACGACGGCCAGGGTTTCATGGTCCCTGCGGATCTGGGTATCACGTCCGCCTATGAGCTCGGCGGCGCCTCGGTCTGCGTGACCAGCGGTACGACCACCGAGCTGAACATGGCCGACTTCTTCCGTCAGAACAACCTTGAATACAACCCCAACGTGTTCGAGGACACCGATGTCGTGCTTGACGCCTACCAGGAAGGCCAGTGCGATGTCTTCACCAACGACCGTTCGCAGCTCGCGGCTCTCCGCAGCGCACTGCCGAACCCTCAGGACCACGTGATCCTCCCGGAGACCATCTCCGAGGAACCCCTTGGTCCAGTGGTGCCGCACGGTGACGAGCAGTGGTTCGACATCGTCAAGACGGTCATGGCCGGACTGATATACGCCGAGGCTTACGGCATCAACAGCGGCAACGTCGCCAGCATGGCTGCCGGCGACAACGTCAAGGCCAAGCGCTTGCTCGGTACCGAGGGTACGTTCGGCCAGGAGACGCTCGGCCTCTCCCAGACGTTCATGCAGGACGTGGTCAACGCCGTGGGCAACTACGGTGAGATCTACAACCGCAACCTGGGCCCTGAAGGCATCGACCTGCCGCGCGAAGGCGGTCGGAACGCTCTCTGGGCAAACGCTCCGTGCACGGACTGCCCGAAGGGCGGCCAGATATACGCTCCGCCTCTGCGCTAAGAGATTCTCTTAGTAAAAGGGTTCTCGAACAGGGGGATGCGCATGCGCATCCCCCTGTTTCGTTTATGCTCTAGCGCAACAGTTCGCTCCCGAACCAGGTCAGTAGGTTGAGACCGTGCTGAGGCTGCTCTACGTCGATGGCATACCCGTATGGCGCAACATCGTTGTGCTGCGGTGGGTGGTGCAGATCTTCTCCGCCGTGCTCGTCCTCTCCGCCATCGGCCTGTTCTTTGTCAATGTCTCCCGGGAAATCGAGGCGCGTGAAATCCCCTTCGGATTCAGCTTCCTCGAACGCGCCGCCCAAATTCCCATCGGTGAGACCATCATTCCCTACGACCCGTCGGACACCTATCTCTACGGCTTGGTCGCGGCCGCCCTCAACACCCTTAAGGCGTCCATTTTGGGCGTCATTCTCGCCACTCTAATAGGGATACTCGTAGGAGTCGCCCGCCTGTCGCCCAACTGGCTCTTGAACCGGATCGCCCTCGCTTACATCGAGGTATTCCGGAACGTTCCCCTGCTCGTTCAGCTGCTGTTCTGGCTCTTCATTGTGCTCAGCTTGCCCAGGGTTAGAGACAGTTACGTCTTATTCGACGCCTTCTATCTCAGCAACAGCGGGTTATATCTGCCGTGGCCGGCCGCGCAGGAGGGATTCTGGCCCTGGGCGGCCGCTACCGCCATCGGAATCGTTATAGCCGTCTACGTAGGCAAGCGCCTGATGCAGCGCGAAACCGAAACCGGCAAGAAAAGCTATCCGATACTCGCTAGCATCGCGATCGCGGTCGGTATTGCCGCGGTCGCCCTGCTCGTGCTCGCTCCGATGACGCTCGAGATTCCCAAGCCCGAAGGCAGGTTCGCGCGTCCGCAGGGCGGGGCGCAGCTCGGCGGCAGTTTCACCGCTTTGCTGGTCGGATTGGTCATATACACGTCGGCGTTCATCGCCGAGATAGTCAGAGCCGGCATCCAGTCGGTCACCAAGGGGCAGACCGAGGCAGCGCGGTCCCTTGGTCTCTCCACCGGTTTGACTCTGCGACACGTCACGTTCCCGCAAGCCCTCCGCGTAGTCATCCCGCCGACGATTAGCCAGTACCTGAACCTCACCAAGAACTCCAGCCTCGCCGCCGCCATCGGCTACCAGGACCTCGTGAGCGTCGCGAATACCATGACCCAAATTGCGCCCGCCATTTCCTTGATCGCCATGGTAATGCTCACCTATCTCGCCATGAGCCTTACCTACTCGTTGATCGGCAATCTCTATAACCGCTCCATCAGGTTCAAGGGCACGTGAGCACCGCAATCGGCGCCCGCGCCATGACGCCCCCTCCGCCCCCGCCGGCGTCCACCGTCGGCTACGTGGGATGGCTGCGCAAGAACCTGTTCAGCTCGTGGTCAAACGGCATATTGACGGTCGTTCTTGCCGTCGGGCTGGCGTGGGCCGCCGTCAACATCTTCGGATGGCTGATATTCACAGCCGACTGGGAAGTCATCACCAGCCGGGTCCCGCTCTACATCGTGGGGCTCTACCCCGCCGAGGATTACTGGCGGCCCCAGGTTTGCGTCCTGCTTATCAGTACGCTGTTGGGGATTTCCTGGCGAAACTGGGGCGGTACGGCCCGTGTATTCGCCGTCGGGTTCGGCGCGATCATTCTCATCCTCGCCGTACTGCCGCACGAGATGGAGATCTTCAACCGGATACTCCTGCTCCTCAACCCCGTCGCTGTCGGTTTCGGCTATTTCGCCGCCAGACCGCTTGGGTTACACAACACCAAACGCATGATCGCTGTCTCGATTTCGATAGTGGTCGTCTCCTTGCTGCTGATCCGCGGCATCGAAGGCGTGCCGGGTCTGGAACCG
>JAPOVO010000110.1 GCA_026708165.1 Chloroflexota bacterium
GCTGCGGATCGGCTCGGCGCAGGAGCTGGCCGAGAGGGGCACGTCGCTCGCCGAGCTGCAGAAGGAGGGACGCTGGAAGGATCCGTCCATGCCGGCGTTCTACATACGCAACCAGGAGGCGTCCCGGGGTGCCGTGGCACGGCTGCGCGGCGGTCGCCGCGACGGCGGCGGTGCCTCGAAAAAGTCGAAAACAGCGCTTGCGGAGCCCAGAACGATGGTGATAGAGTCCGGATAACGCGGGTTAAACAAATGATTTTATTGTATATTTGGAGGATTGATAGGTAGTTTTGCGTAGTTTCCATTTGTGGCGTGCCGAAAGCCGTGGCAGGTATCGAATAAAGAGGGCTGGCACCCGCCACAGGATCCGTTGCTAGGAATCCTGCGTCGTCGCGGCAATTTGCGTCGTCACCGCTCGCCCGGCTACCACGCCATCTGCGCGGGCGACCACAAGGGTCGCCCCTACGATACCAACGCGGGGCGTCAGGCCGTCGCCTCTTTCCGGTCCATCAGGTTCACCAACCGGCGTGACACCGCCTGGGGCGAACCCGTGCGCCGGGCTAGGAGCGCATAGAACGAAGGGACGACGAAGAGGGTCAGCAAGGTCGCCAGCGAAACGCCTGAGAACACCACGATGCCGAGCACGATCCGGCTCTCCGAACCGGCGCCCGTGGCAAGGATCAGCGGGATGGATCCCATCACGGTGGAGATCGTGGTCATCACGACGGGGCGCAGACGGATGCTTGCCCCCCAGATGATCGCCTGCTCGAAGGACCGTCCCGCATCGCGCATCTGGTTGATGAACTCGACGATCAGGACGCCGTTCTTGGACGCGATGCCGATCAGCATGACGATGCCGATCTGGCTGAAGATGTTGATCGACGATCCGGTCAGGTACAGCCCCAGGAGCGCCCCCGTCACGGCCAGGGGTACCGTCACCAGGATCACCAGCGGATGCACGAAGCTCTCGAACTGGGCGGCGAGCACGAGGAACACGACAAGCAGCGACATCGCTAGCAGGAATGCCAGGCCGCCGCTCGCCTCCTGGTACTCCAGCGACTCGCCCTGGTAGTCGATGCGGGCCTGTCCCGGGAAGGACTCGTGCACGACCTGCTCCAGGAAAACCAGCGCGTCGCCGAGCGCCGTTTCCGGTCCCAGGTTGGCCGAGATCGTGATGGACCGCAGCCGGTTGTAGCGGTTGAGTGTGCCGGGACCGGCGCGTTCCTCCACGCGGATCAGGTTGGCCAGCGGCACAAGCTCTCCGCTGCGGTCGGAACGCACATAGATGTTGGCGAGGTCTTGTGCCGAGGCGCGCTGGTCGTCCCTGGCTTGCAGGATGACATCGTATTCCTGGCCGTCCTTGACGTAGGTGGTGATGCGTTGCTCGCTCATCATCGTCGACAGCGTGCGGCCGATGTTCTGTACGGAGACGCCGAGATCGGCGGCGCGGTTCTTGTCGATGCGCACGATCGCCTGGGGCCGGGTCTCCTTTAAGTTGCTGTCGATGCGGGTCAGGCCCGGATACTCGCCGGCCCGTTCGAAGATCACGTCCCGCCACTCGGCCAAGGTGTCGTAGTCCGGCCCGCCCAGCACGAGTTGCACCGGCTGCCCCGACCCGTAGCCCGACAGTCCCGATCGGACGTATGCGAAGGCGCGGACACCGGGGACCTCCTGCCATGCGGCCGTGACCCGGTCGGCGGCCTCCTGGGTGGTGACGGTGCGTTCCCGCCAGGGCTTCATCACGACCATGACGACCCCGCTGTTGGTGCCGCCGCCTCCCCAACCCGGCACGGCCATCACGACCACGTCGGCGATCCCCTCATTGACCATCTGCAGTGCAGGCACTTCCAGTTTCAGGGCATCGATCTTCATCCGTTCGATGCCAACGCCCTCGACGCCGGAGAACCTCGCCATGAACGTGCCTTGATCTTCGGCCGGAACATATTCCTGGGGCACGACCTCGAACAACGCATAGGCCGAAGCCAGCGCCCCCGCCGCCACGGGAACCGCGACCCAGGGGTGGGCGATCAACCAACCCAGCACCTTCGCATAGCCGCGCCGCAAGGCCGCGAAGCCGGCATCGATGGCCCGGGACAGGCGGTTCTCGCGTCCCGCCGAACGCAGCAGCTTCGAACACATCACCGGGGTGAGCGACAGCGCCAGGACGCTGGAGAACACGACGGCCGCGGCGATGGTGACCACGAGTTCGCCGAAGATGATGCCGATCGAGTCGGTGAGGAACAGGATCGGCGCGAACACCGCCACCAGCACCGCCGTCGTGGCGATGACCGCGAAGGCGACTTGCCTGGCACCCCGGTATGCGGCGACGAGCGGGGGCTCGCCTTCCTCGATGCGGCGGTGGATGTTCTCCAGCACCACGATGGCGTCGTCGACCACGAGACCGATCGACAGCACCAGCGCCAGCAGCGTGATCAGGTTGACCGTGTAGCCGAACGACGCCAAGGCGATGAACGCGGACACCAGGCAGACGGGAATCGTGACCGCGGGAATGGCCATCGTTCTCAAGGATCCCAGGAAGACCAGGATCACCAGACTGACCAGCACCGTCGTGATGGCGCGGGTGCGATACACCG
>JAPOVO010000013.1 GCA_026708165.1 Chloroflexota bacterium
CCTTCGTAAAGGTCTTCGATCACTTCGCGCTCGAAGCGCCGCGGCGCAATATGACCGAACGAGCCGCTGCCAATGGCTTCGGCAAAAACCCACCGAGGCCGTCCGTCTATTACCTTCTTGTCGTGACGCATCGCCGCTTCCACGGCGTCGGGATCGGTTCCGGCGAACGTGACCGGTAGTCCCACCCGTCGCAAGAGATCCACCTGCCGCAGCTCGTCCGCGGCGTCCAGGACTCCCATCTTTCGCGAGAGCGCGGCGGCCCCGGCGATTCCCACCGCGACCGCTTCGCCGTGCAGGTATTTGCTGTAGCCGGTGGACGCTTCAATTGCATGGCCGATTGTATGCCCGTAGTTAAGTAGGGCGCGGACTCCTTTGTCGTGAGGGTCTTGGTCCACGATTCTTGCCTTGTGTGCTGCGGACTGCTCGACCGCCATTGTCAGAAGGTCCGGCTGGCCGGGATCGTCGAGTTGTTTTTCCAGATTCTCGAAGAACTCGCTGTCGAGCACAATTGCCGTCTTGATTACCTCGGCCCACCCGGCGCGAAGCTGATTGACTGGCAGGCTGTCCAGCAGCGCGGTGTCGAGGAACGAAAGCGACGCATTGTGAAACGCGCCGACCAGGTTCTTCCCGTCCGGAAGATCGACGGCTACCTTGCCGCCGATGCTGCTATCGACTTGCGCGAGCAGGGTGGTCGCGACCTGCGCCCACTTCATGCCGCGCAAATAGGTCGCGGCGACGAAGCCTGCGAGATCGCCTATCACTCCCCCGCCGAGCGCGAGCACGGTGTCGCCGCGCTCGGCCTCCGATCGGCGCAGCCAGTCGTATAACCTTGCCGCCTCCTCCAGCGACTTCGACTGCTCGCCCGGATGTATCTGCTTGCTTTGTACGCGCCAACCTGCTCCATTAAGCACCGTTTCGACCGATGCGAGATGGCGCTCTCCAACGGCGGTGTCGGTGACAATGAATACTGTGCCGCCAAGGCCCTTGGCCTCCAGTTCGCCGGGTAGGCGATCCAGCATTGACCTTCCGACGACTACCGAGTCGGCTACGCTCACGGCAGGTTGTCGGCGTCAGTCACACCCGCGTGGGCGAGCGCCGCGAGGAAGTCGGTTACGAGCTCGCCGACGCGCTCCCTCTCTCCATCGACCGTCAAGTGCGCCGTCTCGTAGAGCTGTGAGCGCTCGGCCAGCATGGTTCGCAGACGGCTCTCGAGCCCATCATCACCTTCGAGGAGCGGCCTCTTTTCGCCTCTCTTCGAGCTCTTGAGATGCAGCGCGCAGCTTCTGGGGCTGGCCTTTATATAGACTGCAAGCCCGCTGCTGAGCATGTCGCTGCGATTGCGTGAGTCGAGCACTATGCCGCCGCCTGTCGCGACCAGCACCCGGTTCTGCTCTACCGTTGACATCAGGGCTCCTCGCTCGCGCCCCCGGAATTCACGCTCGCCAAAGCTCTTGAAGATGTCGTCTATCGACATACCGGCTTCGCGAACCACTATTTTGTCCGTGTCCACCGCGCGCCATCCTAGTCTGCGCGCCGCGATCCGCCCGACGGTCGATTTGCCGGACCCGCTAAGTCCGGTGATGAACACTCGCTGCACTGGCAACGTCCAACGCGTCAAGGCTACCCCGAGTCCGTCGCGAGAGCGGTTCGCGCCGCGCGCATCATGGTGTCGAGCGGCGCGGGCTTGCCCGTCCATAGCTCAAAGCTCAACGCGCCCTGAATTACGAGCATTTCAAGACCGCCTATGGTCCGACATCCTGCTTCGGCGGCCTGTGCCAACAGCGGCGTGACTTCGGGGCGGTAGACGACGTCGAACACCACCTGGCCGAGTCTTAAGGCCGAGGTTGGAAGCGGCGATTCGTCTGGCGCCGGACCGCCGCTCATCCCTACCGAGGTTGTATTGACGATAAGCTCGCATTCGGTTGCGACTTTGCCAATGGACGGACTATTCAGATCGAGAATCTCGATCTCCTGTTCCGGCGTTACGGCGTTTATGGTCGCTTCGGCGTTGGATCTTGTTCGATTGGCGATGACCACGTCATCGCTGCGTGCTGTCAGTGACAGTAAGGCCGCGCGTGCGGCGCCGCCTGCTCCTACGACCAGGGCGCGGATTCCCTTCTTGACCTCGGCGTTTTCGAGTACCGTCCCAATGGCGGGCACGTCTGTGTTCTCTCCGAGCAGGCGTCCATTCCTCCAATAGATGGTATTGACCGCTCCCGCTGCGGCGGCGGTTTCAGCCGTGCCGTCCAGGAACCGCGGGATCGCAGACTTGTGCGGGATCGTAACGTTGAGTCCCGCCCAGCGTCCGTTCCTGACCTCGCTCATGCGGCGGGACAGATCGCTGGTCGGAGTCTCGATTGCCATATACGTCGCGTCGATGCCCAGCTCGTCGAATGCGGCCTGCTGAAATGCCGGAGAGACCGTATGGCCTAGCGGATATCCGATTGCGCCGTAGCAGTCAGACACTGTTCAGGGAGAGTCGTGCAAGATCCGGCCAAAATGACGGATAGCTCACCGAAGCGGAATCGGCGCCGAGCACCGTGGTAGTCCCGTCGGCAACCAGCCCGGCCACGTGGGCCATGTCC
>JAPOVO010000454.1 GCA_026708165.1 Chloroflexota bacterium
CCACGGCGAGCTTGGCCGGTACCGAGATGAACGTGTAGTAGGCGGTGTTGAAAAGCGCTTTGGGGACCGAAGGGTCCCTGGCTAGCCGCTCGAAATTTTCGAATCCGGCGAACCGGGGTGAAGAGAGGAGATCGTAGTCAGTGAGCGACAGATATACGGAGGCTGCCATCGGGCCGGCGATAAAGATGACAAACCCGACGATCCAGGGCGATATGAACGCATAGCCAAGGAAATGCCGCCGCCACCGGATCCGGCGGCGAGGCGGCGTTGCTTGTCCGATCACCGCCAACTGGACAACCGCCTCATCTGCCGCAGACACCCGCGGGCGGCGGCCTCGAACCGGTCGAGGAAGCCGCCACCCGGCGGGCGGTTAGACCTGCGTTGTGTCCTACGCTACTTCATGTCCCCGGGGAAGGCGCGCTTCAAGCCCGGAGGGGCCTCCTGAAGAATCTCGTCGACCTGAGACTTGATCGCTCCCATCGCGTCCTGAGGTGAAACCCCGCCGAGCACGATCTCGTCATACCCCGCCCTGGCGAGCGTCTGGATCTCGGTGTAACGCGGTGGCTGGACGAACGCCGGAGTCGCGTCGGTCTGGATTATGTCGAAGACCTCCGCCCGGTCCTGTTCCCACGGATGGAAGGAGCCGATGAACTCTTCGGCGTTGGCCAGGGACCTCTTGGTCGGGATCGACAGACCCAGACCCATGTGTCCGCGTCCCACGCTGTCGGTCAGGTGGACAAGCAGCTCGTAGGTCTCGTCCGGGAACTTGCTGGCTTGCAGGACGCCGTAGCCGTTGCCGCCGTCCCGGAAGTACTCGTCGCCGTTCGGCCAACTGGGATTCGGCGCTATCGCCGGCTCGATTGGCTCATAGCTGGCCGCCGCGAATGCGCGTCTCGTTGACTCGGCGAATTTCTGGTTGTTTTGGCGTGCGTGGAGCATCATTCCGAGTTTGTTGCTGTTGAACAGACCGGCGCTGCCTCCGACGAAGGTGCCCTGCTCGCTTCGGGTCGGGACCAGTCCATTGGTAACGTGCCCCGCCAACCAGTTCCATGCGTTCGCGGCGTTGTCCGAATGCATCGCCGATTCGGTCATGTCCTGGTTCCACACAGCGGCATCGTGCCCCCACAAGGCGAGGTACTGGTGCTTCAGTATCGCGGGGAACTCAAAACCGCCGTAAATGGCGTCGGCGCCTTCGCCCTGCCGGGCAGCCGCCAGATAGTTGTCATACCACTCAGCGGTGAACTCGCCATTCTGATAGAGGTCCCACGGATCGCCCAGCCCCAAAGGTTCGACGACGTTCTGGTTGTATAGAACGAAACCCGGCTGCGAGACGACCGGCAACCCCCAGGTCTTGCCGTATACCTGAAAGCTCGCGATAGCGCTCGCGTAGACGTCGTCCAAGATGTCGCTGGTCTTCGTGTACGGCTCGAGATCAAGCACGACGTTCTTCGCCGCGAAAGTCGCGGCCCAGTCCATATGGAGGTATGCGATGTCCGGCGTGGTTCCACCGGCTACGGCGGTCAGAACCTTGACCTCCATGTCGCCGTGGGCAAACGGTACGACCGACACCCTTGCGCTTGAGTTCATCGACTGGAAGTCGAGCGCGGCCTTATTCCAGATGCCGTGCATACCGGGACCGCCGCGCTGCTGGTTGTACCAGACCTCCAACTCGACCGAGGGCGGCGCGGTTGCCACTTCCCTGACGACTTGAGTGACGACCTTTTCCTCGACGACGACCTTTTCCTGGACGACTACCTTCTCGACCTCTTGAGTTACGACCTTCTCGACCTCGACCGCAACTTCTTCCTTGACGATCTTGGTTACGACCCGATCGACCGGAACCTCTTTGATCACTTCCTGGATCTTGGTTTCGGTTACAACCTGGGTTTCACCGCAGCCGGCCAGGACCGCAACGGTAACGCCGGAACCGCCGGCCAATGCCAGCGCTCGCAGTGCCTTGCGGCGTGAAAATTTATCTCTAATCATTTGGGTCCTCCTCCGGGTCTCTCACCCATGTAGCGTGATTTATACACCATTAGCCCCTATTTGGGGCAGTAATCAAGTCGGAAGAGTAAGAAAGCTGCCCAAAACGTCGCTGCGCCAACGCACGTCAGCCGAATTCCCCGTATTCAAAAGCCAGCCTAAAACACCGTGTGACTACCCTCGAGTCGCAGGCTATCAGAAGGTCGATGGTTTACGCGGGTTTTTGAACCGACTTGACCGGAAAGATCGTTACCACGAGCGTGCGGGTCTCGTGATACTTCAGAAGGGCCCCGAAACCATCCCCACTAGGTCATCGACGCGGGCCTAAGACGCCAACGACGATCTAGAGATGTGGACAGGGACCGGAAACTACGGACGTAAATCCAGATCGCTTCAAGCACACCAGGGGGCGTCCGACTTCCATCGATTGTATTTTGGCATCGCTTCGTCGGCGAAAATCTCGCGGACTTCATGCCAGCTTCTCACCCAGGCCGCATGGTCGTGCAGCTCCGACGAAGGGTCCTTGCGACTGCGCGCGACGAATCCTGGGAAGAACGCGCGCCCCGTCGGCTGGCCGGTGGGCTGGTACCGCAGGTC
>JAPOVO010000082.1 GCA_026708165.1 Chloroflexota bacterium
GCGGGGCGGAAGCCCGGGCCGCCTGGCCGCGAAAGAGCCTCGCGGCGGATTGAACGTGCTGGCGGTCAAGGCCCCCGGCTACGGCGACCGGCGCAAGGAAATGCTCCAGGACATCGCCATCATCACCGGCGGAACGGTCGTCTCTGAAGACATGGGACGCCGGCTCGACGGCGTGATTCTGGAAGACCTCGGACGCGCCCGCCGCGTTATCTCCGACAAGGACAACACCACCGCGGTCGACGGTCAGGGGACGAAGGCCCCGGTCAGGGGCGCCGCCAGCCGGGTCCCCTTCCATCCGGACCGGGGCCCCCGTTCAGGGCCCCATCCAGCAGCTCAAGGCGCAGATGGAAGAAGCCTCTTCCGACTACGACCGCGAGAAGCTGCAAGAGCGTCTCGCCAAGCTTTCCGGCGGAGTCGCGGTAATGCGCGTCGGCGCTGCCACCGAGACGGAGCAGAAGGAAAAGCAGCACCGCGTTGAAGACGCTCTCTCCGCCACTCGTGCCGCCATCGAGGAAGGCATCGTCGCCGGTGGCGGCGTCGCCCTCGTCAACGCTGTCAGCGCCCTCGACGGCGTGGAAGTCGAAAACGAGGACGAGGGGGCCGGTATACGGGCCCTGCGCAAGGCGCTCGAGTCGCCGCTGCGCTACATCGCCGAGAACGCTGGCCACGACGGCTCCGTTGTCGTCGAGGAAGTCCGCCGCCGCCACAACGGCGAGGGCAGTCAGTACATCGGCTTCGACGTAATCTCCGAGGACTACGGCGACATGGTCGAAAAGGGAATCATCGACCCGCTCAAGGTCACGCGCTCCGCCCTGGAGAACGCCGCTTCCATAGCCTCGATGATCCTCACCACCGAAGCCCTGATTGCAGACATTCCTGAGCCTCCGGCGCCTGCGCCTCCCGGCGGCATGGGAGGAATGGACTACTAGTCCAAGTCTCCGCGACCCAAAGCGGCCCGGCGCAATCGCCGGGCCGCTTTCCTTTCGCGGTAACCACGCTCTCAAAACGCTATGCCCCCGGCGGGACGGTGCCGTGTATCGCCTGCCGTGCTCAGCGAGTGGCACACTTTGCTTTTCACCATCGGGCTCGGTATCAATGCCACCGCCAACGAAAGGAACGCGGGAGACAACTTCAACCCACTGGACCCTGGAGTATTGGGAGTTGCTCTTGGGCTCAATCCCGCTCTACAGGATGCAAATAGAGCGATGCCCGTCTATGTTCGCGCCCAGTGAGAAGCTGCGGGCTGTGTCCGTGTTTAGTCTCCAATCGGAACCACAGCCCCGCGCAAGTCCATACAGGCCCCCGCATCCTGTCCTCGCAGGGACGGTTCGCAAACCGCCGCTGCGTCCCCGATCCAACCATTTTTCCACCTACCCAACTGTTCAGAGCCAATATCTACGCCCCGCATTCAACGCGCTTCAAGGCTCGGGAACAACGCTATCCTAGAGCGGTTCAGAGGACCGTATATCGCAACGGGAGGAATGCGAATTGCGCAAACTAGTCTCGGCGGCCCTCACGGCCGGACTCCTCTCCTTCGTGGCCGTCGCCATAGCCACCGCCCACGACGACGACCACAGCGACGGTCAGTGGCCGACCACGTGCATCGAGCTCAACGACATCGTCGAAGAGCACCTCGGCAACACTCACAACGTCGGTATCTATCAGAACACCTTCGGCGACCAGGCAGAGGCTGCCTGCCGGAACGATCACCGCAACGACGTGATAGCCGTGTTTGGCTGGGCGATAGCGACAGAGGCCGGCGGGCAAACGGAAGCCGCCGACCTGGAGCTTGACTGGCCCACGACCTGCGTCGAATTGAACGACATCGTCGAGGAATATCTGGGTCGCAGAGGCAACGTCGGCATCTATCAAAACACGTTCGGCGATCAGGCCGAGGCCGCCTGTCAAAACGACCATCGCAACGACGTACGCTCCGTCTTCGGCTGGGCCATCGGAACGACCGGCGCCGCTCCGCGGCCGCCAACACTCGCACCCGACGCGCTGCCGACGGCAACACCCGTGCCCGCCGGTTCGCCGGCGCGCATCGCGTTCGCATCGAATCGGGACGGCGATCACGAGATCTACATCATGAACGCCGACGGGACGGGCATCGTGCAGTTGACTCACAATACCGCCCTGGATGCTGCCCCCGCCTGGTCGCCGGACGGGCGCCGCATAGCATTCAGGTCGAATCGGGACGGGAATCCCGAAATCTACGTCATGAATGTCGACGGAACGGGTGTCGTGCGGTTGACTCACAATGCCTCCCTGGATGCGGCGCCAGCCTGGTCGCCAGACGGGCGCCGCATAGCGTTCACATCGGGTCGCGACGGGGATTTCGAGATCTTCGTGATGAGCGCCGACGGAACGGGCGTCGTGCAGTTGACGCGCTCCGCCGTGCTCGATGCTGCCCCCGCCTGGTCGCCGGACGGCCGCCGCATAGCGTTCAGGTCAAATCGGGACGGGAATCCCGAAATTTACGTCATGAACGCCAACGGGACCGGCGTGGTGGGCCTGACGAGCCATGGCGCTACCCACATATCCCGCCCCGCTTGGTCGCCCGGCAGC
>JAPOVO010000327.1:0-17311 GCA_026708165.1 Chloroflexota bacterium
GGTCCAGTCGTGGTCTGGTTTGGTGTTTACATAATGACTATAGCAGCGGTTATCAGCTCCGGCAATCTTCGTTCGACTTGCGGTAGGGGCGGGGGGCGGTCAGACTTCGTACGGTTGCGATATCGATGCAAGCTAGGGAGAGAACCAACCATGCGTGCTCAGCTTCTGCATCCGTCGAAAATGGAATGGGTAGACCGCGGCAGCGGCGTTGACAGCATGCCTCTCTTTGGGGGGCATACTGAGGGCGCGAAGTTTGCGACCGGGATGACGCGGTTTCCGCCGGGCGCGGCCATCGTGCTTCACTCTCACAACGTCGACGAGTCGGTGACGGTGATCGAGGGGGCCGGTCGGGCCGAAATCGACGGCGAGGAGTTCGATGTAGAGACGTTCTCCACTACCTACGTACCCGCCGGCGTAAACCACCGCTTCATCAATACAGGTGACACTCACATGCGCATTATGTGGGTCTATGCCGGGACCGAGGTGACGCGCACTATCGCGGAGACTGGTGAGACGGTGGTGCATCTGTCGGCTGCCGACCGCTCGGCCGCTTCCAGCTAGGCTGATCCTCCCTAAATCTCTCTTGCCGCCGCCTGAGTGCGGCGAATAACCCGGGGAGCGCGGACGGCTAGTGAAACTCTGGCGGGGTTGGGCTGAAGTTGACCTTGAGACCCTGGCGCAGAATCTTCTCGACTCCGCCGTGGGCCTGGAGCCGCGCCGCTTGATCGGCCTTGGACTGACGGTCGACCTCGTCGGGGTCGAGGACTTCACGGAGCCGTGATTCGAACTCGCTGACCGTCTCGCCGAAATTCGGGTTTTGGCCGAGGTCGCGCTGTTCGAGCGGGTCGTCGAGCATGTCGAAGAGCTGCGGTGGCAGCCCCCCGGCGTGGTATACGTACTTGTATCGTGAATCGCGAAGCATGTACTGCGCGTGCGGCGAGTAGATCGCGTGATACTCGCTGAATACCGACTCGTCCCGGCATTGGCGGCCGGTCGCGATGTCCCATAAAGACGTGCCCGGCAGGTCGGCGTCGCTGCCCTGCGGCTCGACGCCGACAGCCTGCAATATCGCGGGGTGGCAGTCCACAAGCGACACAGGTTGCTCGACAACCTGACCTTCGGGGATTCCGGGACCCGCCGCGACCAGGGGCACAGCGACCGCCGCCTCGTACATGCAGCTCTTGCCCCACTGTCCGAAATCGCCCAGCATTTCGCCGTGATCGCTGGTGTACATGACGCGGGTGGCTTCGGTAAGCCCCGAGCGTTCCAAAGCGTTGAGCAGCCTGCCGATCTGATGGTCGGTGAAGGTGACGAGTCCGTAGTAGGCGGCGATAGCCCGCCTTACGGTTTCCTCGGGAAACTCCCCGCCGGGGATCGACATGCTCAGACGCCGCGCGTTTCTCGCAGCCGGGTGATCAGGCCAGTCGCGGGCGGAGCCGTTGATCGGCCATTTGACCTCGTCGGGCGGATAGAGATCGAAATACTCCTGCGGACATACGTACGGAAAATGCGGAGTCACGAACGAGACCCATAGGCACCACGGCTCGCCGCTTCGACCGGCTTCGTTCTCGATCCAGCTCACGGCCTCATCGGCGACGGCCGTATCGAACCTCGTGTACTGCGTCTCGCCGACGCCGGCGTTTTGCACGTTTTCGATCATATGAGTTTGCGGGGGCATCGCTTGTCTGGCGATTCCGAACAGATCGCCGATGCCGTCTTTGACGTCCATGATGATGCGCTCGTCCGGAAACCCGTTGTCGTCTTCAACGCTGCGAAAGTGCATCTTGCCGATGATCGTGAGCGGAATTCCTTGGTCGGACAGCCGGTGCCCCCAGCCGGGAGTCGCGCCTGTATATGGGGCCGCGTTGTCCCAGTTCCCGGTTTCGTGCACATAGCGTCCCGTAACGAAGCTGGCGCGCGAAGGTACGCAGATGGGGCTGTTGCAATAGGCGTTCTCGAACCGGACGCCCCTGGCGGCCATGGAGTCGATGTTGGGCGTGCGAACCATGGAGTGCCCGTAGCAGCCCGACATACGCTGCGTGTGCTCGTCCGACATGATTATCAACAGATTCGATGGCTTCATTGCGCCCTCTTATGTGGCGTACAACGCAGGGAGCTTGCCGGTCTCAAACGCCAGCTAGTGCCTGGTCCACCGACGGCTTGAAAGGACTGCCGGCGACAACGCCGCTCGCTTGCCGGTCCGATTATATGTAGCCGATGGGACCGGGAAGGCCTGAGCTTTACCTTACCGATAGTGGCGGCCGAGTTCGGAAGCGTAACGGCGGCCGACGTTGGCGCCATTGACTTGCAGCCATTCGGTAAAGCGGGTGGAAGTTGTTGGCGCGTCAGCCGAGACGAGTAAGCCCGCCATTAGTCCGTCGACTTCGTCCTTGGTCAGGACAACGTCTCTTACGAGCAGTCCGGCCATCTGGGAGGCCAGAAACGTCAGGGAAGGCGGCAAGTGCATCAGCCACACCCGCCTTTTGACCCGCCGGGCCAGCAACCGCACCAACTCCTCGAACGTGAAGGTCTCGGGTCCCACGGCGCCCAGGGCTCCGTTGCCTTTTTTTGCGCCGGGGTTCACTGCAAGCTGCGCCACGTCGTCCACCAAGACCGGTTGAATGGGGTAGTCGCCGGATCCGGCAATTGGGAAGACCGGAAACCGGCGCAAGAACCAGGCGATGTTGTTGATGAGCACGTCTTCGAGGCTGTACAGCACAGTTGGCCGTAAAATCGCGTAGGACAGTCCAGACTCGCGGATAGCCCGCTCGACCACTCCCTTACCCCGGAAATAACGGAGCGACGAGTCTTCGGAAGCGTTCGTGATGCTCACGTGGACTATTCGCCGGACTCCCGCCTCAACGGCGGCGCGAATTAGCAGCAGGGAGTTCGACGTGGCGGTTTCGTATGTGAGCGAGCCGCGCGGGAAGCGGATCCAATATGTATTGTAGAGAGTGTCGGCTCCCGTAAGACTAGCCACCAGCTGCTCGTAATTGCCGAAGTCCAACGGCCGCGTTTCCACCTGGGTGCCAAAGGGACTGCGCGAGGCCGGGCTACGGGTGAGCGTTCTTACGCTCTCGCCCTGATCGAGCAAACGCCGGGCGATGTACCTGCCCGTGTATCCAAACGCCCCGGTCACGACACTCAGCTTCGATTGCATGACACTGCCCTCATACGAACGCCGATGTTTGTGTGATCTTAGTACCTGATGCGGTCAAGAAGCTCGACCCCGCTGACCGTGCGGCCAATATCGAAACGCGCGCCTTATCGTGATCGCCCGATCGCACCGCGACCACTGCGGTCACGCGCTTCGTCGCTTCAGGCGCTTGTCGACGGTCGTTTGGTTATGCCGAGAATGGATGGTTAGTTGGCTGGGGTAGAAGGATTCGAACCTCCACTACGTGGGCCAGAACCACGCGTCCTACCGTTAGACGATACCCCAGTGGAAAAGGCATTTTACATCGACCGGTCGCCGTTCGAGCACGGTCATGGTTTTGCTACGATCCGCTCGCGCTGGATGCGCCGGTGACGTAGTCTCTCCTGGTTGTGCTCAGCCTTGGTCTCCTTCGCAGTCTGGTCTGGAATTGAACATGCACGCATCGCCATGAAGCTCGGATGGACCGTCAAACGGTCACGGGTGGCATATTCGGGGCGGTTCCCGGTTATCGAGGACGAGTTGGTCGCCGACCTCGACGGCAGGGAGTTGCTTTATACATACTTGGGCATCGACTCCCGGGCGGTTGCGGTCATGGCGTCGGACGGACGAGGACGCATTCTTACGGTGCGTGAATATCGACACCCCATCGGGTGCGTTGTAACGGACCTACCGCTTGGATCCGTTCATCGCGGAGAGTCCTCGCGCGAGGCGGCGCTGCGTGAACTTCGGGAAGAAACCGGATACGATGCCGGGAACCTGGTCCACTTAGGTACCGTGTTTCCATTGCCGGCGCTGGCACGGCTGGCTTTCGACTATTATTTTGCTACCGATCTGACTATGACGGAGACCGATCTGGACCCGGCAGAAATACTTGAGATCGCGTGGATGGATTTTGACGAAGTCTTGGACTGCGTAATGAATGGCGAGTTACAGCATGGTTCACTGCCCCACGCCGTCATGCTCGCCATGCACAAGGGACTGATGAAACCGCGAGGGACGGTCGATTGAGGTCGGTTCGACTCGTCGGCGAAATACTGCTGGAAGAGCGACTTCACGCCTATAGCTCCGTACTCGGATCCGAATACGTTTCCAAGCAGTCCAGCTTCTACGGTGTCGACATGGCCGACATCGCTGCGGGATCGGACGGCTGTATCGATGTCTGCCGCGAAGTGCTTGCGGCCGGTATTCGCGGGGTAGTCCACGGGCCAACCATCGACGAGATTCCGGAACTCAGGAAGCTTGTGGGAGAGAGCGGCGGCCGTCTACGGTTGGCTCATCCCATCCGTTTCGACGCCAAGTACTCCCTTCCCCGTGAAGAATCCACCGATAGGAAGCTGGGCGACGTTATCACGGTGCGTGTAATCCGGACCGGCTCGACCGAGCGCCACATCACCGTCGAAGAGTTGAACGTACTCGACGCGCTGCTTTTATTTGGCGGAGAAGTAAGCCGCATCTTCACGAGAAGGAATGAGGTGCGGGCCGACGAGATCAATACCGCGCTCAGCGTGGTCCGGTTTGCAAATCAGGCCATAGGCTACGGGGAAGCGTCGACCGCCCACTATCCGGGTTACTTCTACGAAGTGATCGAAGTCGTCTCCACTGACGGAATGCTTGAGTACGACTCGTTCTCGCGTGTTAACCGTCTTGTCGGCAAAGATGGCATAGCTACGATTGACAGCTATCACGTGCCTCCTTATCAGGCGATGGTCGAGGACTACGTTGCGGCCTTTCGCGGCGACCGCGAGAGCGCCGTTTCGGAAACGGATACGCTCGCACTTCTTGACCTGTCTATCCGTTCCGCGAAGAGTTCCACGTCAACGGAGGCGGTAGGCAGATGAAACGTCTGCGTATGGGAGCGATCAGCTTCGATCACGGCCATCAGTACGGTTGGTGCAGCGCCCATCTTCAGTTGCCGATGGTCGAGCTTGTCGCGGTATCGGAGTGGATGCCGGAACAAGTGGATCGGGTCAAGAGCACGCTGGTTTCGTCGGACGGCGCCATGAGAGCGCTAGACGATCCGGAGCAAGGCTCGGTCGCGTACTACGAGGACTATCAGGAGCTACTGGCCCGCGACGACATAGACGCGGTGAGCATCAGCTCGGCCAACGCGTTCCATCTTGAGCACACCGAGGCAGCCGCGCAGGCCGGCAAGCACGTCATTCTGGAAAAGCCGCTGGCGACAAACCTCGAGGACGCCACCCGTATAGTGACGGTCTGCGACGAAGCGGGAGTACATCTGAGCACCGCGTATCCGACTCGGTTCTCACCGTCGGCGACCGAGGCCAAGCGCCGCGTCGACGCTGGGGAAATCGGCGAGATTGTCTCGATGCACGCGACCAACCACCTCCGACGCGCCACCACCGGCTGGTTCGTGGACCCCGAGCTTTCGGGTGGTGGCACGATACGGGATCACATCGTTCATGGAACCGTTCGGATGCGCTGGTTCTCCGGCAAAGAGGTGATTTCGATTTACGCTGAGGGTGATACGCTCGCGCGACCTGAAATAGCCGTGGACGACGTGGCGATGTTGATCGAAACGTTTGAGGGCGGCATCGTCGGCAGCTGCGATCCTAGCTGGAACCGCCCAATGACGGCGTCGAAATGGGGGGACGTGATGATTCGAATCCTGGGCACGGAAGGGGCCATCGACTTCGACATCACCGGCTGCTATGTCTCGCGCACCCTGGCCGGCGGCAGCCAGCAATCGGAGGCGTGGGAGGCCGCAGGCGTGCAGGGTTACGTCAGTCACATGTCCTATCAGGAGGACGCCAACGTTTGGTACGTCAAGGACTTTGCCGAGTCAATCCTCGACGGTCGAAAGCCGTCGGTCGACGGCATTGACGGCTGGTATGGCGTGGCCTGCATCGAGGCCGCATATCAGTCCGTTCGCGAGCACTGTGAAGTTGAAGTACCCACATTTCCCGATGCTGCGGAATAGCTGAAAAGGACAGGAATCTACCTATGCTCAAAAAAGGAATCCGTGACGGATGCTTCGGCGACTCGCTGACTCTTGAAGAGAAGTTCAAGCTTGGCGCTGCCACGGGATTCGACGGGATAGAAATCAGTCTTCCGGAAGAAGGCGAATATTCGCTGGAAAGCCCCGATTCGAAGCTGGCTGAAATCAAAGACATGAGCGAGAGCTCGGGTCTCGCGTTGCCTTCCATGGGCGGCGGAATACCGTGGGACTATCCATTGACCGACCCGGACAAGGCTGTTCGCGAGCGAGGGATGGAAGCCATGCGCCGCACTATCGACATCGCGGCCAATCTCGGCGTAGATTCCCTGCTTGTGATCACGGCGCGGGTGGAAGAGGGCGTATCGTACAAGGACGCTTGGGAGGTGTCGCAGGCCGCGCTTAGGGAGCTAGTCCCGCAGGCCGAAGACAAGGGCGTTCACCTGCTTATAGAGAACGTCTGGAACAATTTCCTCTACAGCCCCATGGAGATGGCGCGCTATATCGACGAAGCCGAAAGTGACTACGTCGGTGCCTACTTCGATTGCGGCAACGTCGTGGCGTTCGGCTATCCCGAACACTGGATCGAAGTGCTGGGGGCGCGAATCGGCAAAGTCCATATCAAGGACTACATAAGGTCCCGAAGGAACTACGATGGCTTTTGCCCGCTGCTCGAAGGCGACGTGGACTGGAAGCTAGTTATGCCCTCGCTGAAAGACGCCGGTTACGACGACTGGGCCACGCTGGAGGTCAACGCTTACTCCGTCTACCCGGAGGAAGGCGTGGCGGAACTGTCCCGCCAGTTGGACATCATCCTCGCGGAGTATCCATAGGCCGAAGCTACGGTCTGAAGCATCGGGTGCTCCACACAGATTTCCTGTCGGTATATATCCATGAAGTCGCAACCGGTGAGGTCACGGCTAACGTGAATACTGGAACGCTCGGCAACAGGTATCCGTCTTGACCAAACCGCGCTACAGAATGGCTCCAAGCCCGACCGGGGCGTTGCACATCGGCAACGCTCGAACGGCCCTGTACAACTACCTGCTGGCACGCAGGACCGGCGGGACCTACGTACTTCGGATCGAGGACACGGCGCGCGATCGCAGCCGTCCCGAATTCGAGCAAACGATCTTCGAAGGGTTCCGCTGGCTTGGAATCGAGTGGGATGAAGGACCCGGGATAGGGGGCGACTACGGTCCATACCGCCAGAGTGAACGAGTTGACCTGCACCGGGAATGGCTTGGGAAGCTGATCGATCGGGGTTGGGTCTACCGTTGCTTTTGCACGCCGGAAGAGCTAGCCGACGCGCGCAAGCGCGCTCAAGCCGAGAAACGTCCGCCCAAATACTCGGGGAAATGCCGGAATCTTTCTGAAGCCGAGACTCAACAGCGTCTGGACGCCGGTGAAACGGCCGCTTACCGGTTCAGGGTGGAACCCCGAATTGTCGAATACCGCGACCTCGTCCTTGGCGACGTGAGAGAAGACGCTGGGCTTTGGGGCGACTTCGTCATCTGCCGTTCCAACTGGTTGCCTGTGTATAACTTCGCGGTCGTCATCGACGATCACACCATGGAGATCACGGACGCTGTGAGGGGAGCCGACCATATCTCCAATACGTTCAGGCAGATCGTCATGTACGATGCACTTGAGATCCCGCCGCCGCGATTCGGACACCTGCCGCTAATCCTCAACCGCAAAAAGCAGAAGATAAGCAAACGCGACGGTGCCGTTTCGGTCGAGGAGTACATGACGCAAGGCTATCTCCCCGAAGCGGTGCGTAACTTCATCGTGCTGCTTGGCTGGAACCCGGGCGACGAGCGCGAGATGTTCAGCCTGGAGGAGCTAGTGGATGAATACAGTCTCGACCGGGTCAGCAGCGCGAATCCGATCTATGACATCGACAAGCTCGACTGGTTCAACGGCGTCTATATGCGGGGCATGGCCGTTGGAGAGCTGGCGGGCCGGGCCAGGCCTTTCGTTAAGGCGGCCGGACTGAATATAGACTCCAGCGGCAACGGCTACTTCGAACAGGCGGTCGCTCTCGAGCAGGAACGGGTCAAGAAGCTGACCGATTTCGGGGACGCGCTGGCTTTCTTCTTCCAGGAACAGGTCGATCCTGATATGAAATTTCTAGTTCGCAAAAGGGGAACCGCAGAAGAAACGGCTAGCGCCCTGCAGAAAGTGCTTGGCCTGGTTCGCGAGTACGGCGTGGACGACGTCGGAGTTTCCGAGAGCTATCTTCGCGGGCTGGCGAGCGAACTGGGCTGGAAGGCGGGCGAACTCTTCATGCCCATACGCGTGGCGATTACCGGCTCCCGCGCTACGCCGCCGCTATTTGAGACGATGCAAGTTCTAGGCGATGAGCGCGTAATTTCACGCCTGAACCGGGCAATCGCCTTGCTCCGCGGCGTGCCGTCCGTGGCTTCCTGACTAGGACTCGCCTCCGAACGCGCCTAAACGTGAGTCCGGCGACGTTGCTCGCGCCAGTCCAGGAGACCTTCGATGTCCCGGGTATTTAGAACGTCGGACGCCCGGAGCCAAGAGCGGCGAGCGGCCGTTACGCCGTAGGTCAGGTAATCGAGATGATGCATCGAGTGCGAATCCGTATTGATTACTAAGGGCACTCCCATTTCGGCTGCCTTGCGGGCCGGTTCCTCCGGGAGATCCAGACGGTCGGGCATTGCGTTGATCTCTAGCGCCGTGCCCGTTTCGGCCGCGGCCTCCAGCACGGCGTCGATGTCCAGTTCGTATCCATCGCGGCTGTTGAGCAGCCGTCCGGTAGGATGCGCCACCGAGTCGACGTATGGATTGCGGATGGCGGCCACGACCCGTTTCGTCATGTCTTCGGAAGATTGACCGAAACCGCTGTGGACTGCCGCTGAGACCCAGTCGAGCTTGCTGAGCAACTCGTCGGGGTAGTCAAGGCTTCCGTCGGTCAGGATGTCTACCTCGGTCCCATGCAGGATATCGATCCCGCCGATTGCTCGATTCGCCTCTTTGACTGCTTCCGATTGCTCGGCGACACGCGCGACTTCCAGTCCGTGAGCGACGGTCAGCGAGCGAGAATGGTCGCTGATTGCGAGATAAGCGCGGCCAAGCTCCCGGGCAGTCGCCGCCATCTCCTCTATCGAGTGGGCCCCGTCGCTCCAGCGGGTATGGCAGTGTAGATCACCCTGAATGTCACTCGCGGCGAGCAGCTCGGGAAGTGTTTCGTTTTTGGCCGCCTCGATTTCGCCTTTGCCCTCGCGCAGCTCCGGCGGAATCGACGGCAGCCCCAGCGCTTGATAGACTTCCGCTTCGCTCGCGAAACCCGCCCCGTTTTGCAGTTGGACGTCGCGTTCTCGGGAGATGGACCGCAGTGCGTCGCAATGAGAAGCGGAGCCTGTCGAAAGTAGAAGATTCAGCACAAATTCGGCAGGTGGGCATACGTCTATCCGCACTTCGAAACCGTCTTCGTACATTCCCGACACTGAGAGTTCGCTCGATTCCGGCTTGGGGAGAATCGAGCGGGCAACTTCGATGACCGGTCTCGGATCGCCGGTCGCAACCAGCAATGAAACGCGCCCGGTGACGGGTACGCCTCTCCGCGCCGCGCCCACGAGCGAGGCGTCGGCCACGCCCTCGATGCCCCGCAGCTTGGTGAGGATAGGCCGAGCAATCGAGAGAGAGTCGGCCAGCAAACGGCGCCCCCGCCGTGCCCGCAGCTTCTCGATTTCCGCGAGGATTCGTTTGACTTTCTTCGGTCCCATACCGGGCAGGGATCGAAGTTCTCCCGACACGGCCATCCGCTCGAGAGAGTCCACGCCATCGATATTCAACTCATCGAACAGTTTCCCTACGGTCTTGGGACCCAGCCCTCTGATTTCCAGGACTTCGAAGAGGCCGGGCGGGATTCCCTCCTGCGCCTCTGCCAGATCGGTGCTTACTCCCGTTCTGACATATTCGTCGATGATCGCGCCGAGCCTTTTGCCGATTCCCGGCAAGATGTCCAGCCGCCCCGCGGACACGGCGTCCGCCACGTCGATCTCCATTTTCTCGACGTTGCGTGCGCCGCCACGGAACGCGCGGACCCGGAATTCGTCCACCGAGCGAATCTCAAGCGAGTCGGCGATCGCCTTGAGCAGCGCCGCGATCTCTTTGTTTGGTGGCGTCTTGTACATATGCTACGAGAGTCCTGATTCAGCCGATTCGCGCAAGCCTAGCAGCCTTGATGCTGCAAGGGGGTTGCTACACATTGCTGAAGTCCGGCTAAGCGGCGAATCCGGATATGTCGTTCGACGTGTTGGTCACGAAGCCGCGTTGACCGCGGCAAACTCGCTTATTGGCGAAGGGTTGCGCCCCTGGCCGACTCCAATGTATTCGAAACCGCAGGATTCCAGCTCTTCGTGGTTGTAAAGATTTCTGCCGTCCAGGATGAACTTTCTGCGCATGGCCGCGCCGGCTCTTTCCCAGTCGATTTCATTAAATTCGTTCCATTCCGTGGCGATGAAGACGGCGTCGGCCCCTTCCACCGCGCCATAGGGATCGGTGGCGGTTTTGAGGCCCTTTACCTCGTTGGCAGCGTTCGGTAGTGCGACCGGGTCGTAAGCGACCACGTCCGCGCCCTCGCCCAAGAGCAGCCGAATGATCTCGATAGCAGGCGCGTCGCGCACATCATCGGTGTTTGGCTTGAATGAAACGCCAAGGACCGCTACTCGGAAACCGCGCAACCCGCCAAGTTGCTCCCGGAGTTTTCGAATCACAGACCGGCGCATGTCGCGGTTGATTTCCATTACAGCCCGCAGCAGTTGGGGATGGCATCCGTTGACCGCTGCCATGTGCTCGAGGGCCAGCACGTCTTTTCGGAAGCAGCTTCCTCCCCATCCGACACCCGCCGACAGATAGCCTTCGCCGATTCGCTTGTCGAGACCCATGCCCCGCGAGACCTCGGTAACGTCGGCTCCCAACCGCTCGCACATCGACGCGATCTCATTGATGAAGGAAACACGCGTAGCCAGGAAGGCGTTAGAGGCGTATTTGATCATTTCGGCAGTCCGCAGGTCCGTGATAATGATCGGAGACGTGAATGATCGATAGAGCGACGCAACGTCCCGCGCCGCGGATGGATTCTCGGATCCAAGCACTATGCGGTCTGGCTGAAGGAAGTCGGCGACAGCCGAGCCTTCGCTAAGAAACTCCGGATTGGAGACGATATGAAAATCCACGTCGTCTCCCCGATGCTGGCGAATTATGCTGCTTACCAGGTCGCCTGTGCCGACAGGCACCGTGCTCTTGTCGACGATAATTGTGCGGCCGTCCAGATTGGCCGCTATTCTTTTCGCGGCCGCCTCCACGCTAGAGAGGCTGGCCTCTCCGCCGGGACCGGAAGCCGTGTCGACGGCTATGAACACAAAGTCGGCCGGTGGAATGGCTCTCTGATAGGAACTCGTGAAGACCAGCCGACCAGCGTGCCGGTTTCGTCTTACCAGATCCTCCAAGCCCGGCTCGAAGATCGGGATCTCTCCGGCATTTAGGCCGTCGATCTTGGATTTGTCGATATCGAGACAAACGACGTCGTTCCCCAAGTCCGCGAAACACGACCCGGCCACCAGACCCACGTAACCTGTTCCGACAATGCAAATCTGGCTCATGCTGCGATCGCCGTCCCCTTATGTTTGTTTGCCGAGCGCGCCCATGTATGAACACCGCGCAATGCGCGCCTCAACTATCTGGCTTCCTTTGGTTGTGATGCGTTTGCGGGGGTCGTCCGCAAGCTACTGGACATCTTCTCCACAAGCCCAGCGTCGACCGCGGCCTGCGCGGTGGCTAAGCCGTTGGCTAGGGCTCTGGCGTCTGACCGCCCGTGACCTATTAGCACTTGCCCCTTGAGTCCCAGAAGAGGCGCCCCGCCCCACTCTCCATAGTCGAATTTACGTCGAAGCGCCTTGAACGCTCCTTTCATGAGGACTGCGCCAGCTTTTCTTACCGGCGAAGCTCCCACGCTTTTGCGTATCTCCCGAAACGCGAAGTCGCCTACTCCTTCCATCGCCTTGAGAGCGATGTTTCCGGTAAACCCGTCGCAAACCACCACGTCGACGTTGCCGGTCAATATCTCCATGCCTTCCACATTGCCAACGAAGTTAACTCCGCTATCTCTCAGTAATTCGTGGGCCTCACGGTAGAGTCGATTTCCTTTCATCGACTCTTCACCCACGTTGAGCAGCCCGACAGTCGGGTCCTCTACAGCTCCGAGCCGCTGCATGTAAATGGATCCCATAACTGCGAACTGCGCCAGCTCATTGGCAGTGCAGTCGGTGTTGGCGCCAATGTCGAGCATGAACGTTGGCCCGTTTTCCGCGGGCAAAAGTCCACCAAGCGCGGGTCGGATTACCCCTTCTGCCCTGCCGATTACGAGCACGCCCGCGGCCATGAGTGCCCCACTGTTCCCGGCCGAAACCAGCGCGTCGGCCCGGCCATTTTTCACTAGCTCCGCTGCAACTACAATCGAAGAATCTCGCTTTTGGCGCAGCGCAGCCGCTGGGGCCTCGTCCATTTCTACGACGCTCCCGGCGCTTACTATCTCGAACTCGTCTTCTCTAACGTCCAGCGTCCTGAGCTGCGTTACGATGCGGGCTTCGTCTCCAACCAAAATTGCCCGGAGTCCGTACGATCTCAGCGCTTCCACCGCGCCGGCGACGGTTGCCGCCGGCGCGTTATCGCCTCCCATCGCGTCAAATGCAATCCGCGCCATTATTTGCACCGTGCAATCGTGAAATCGAAAACGTGAGTTTCAGGATACGCGCAAGCTCGGTAATCCGACTAGAACGACAATGGCCGCTAATCAAACGTCGAGATTGCGGACCGTCCGCGCGCGGGTCATTATGTAATTCCGCCGCGCAGCAACGTCGTTTCCCAGCAGTGTGGTCACCAGTTTGTCGACGGCCAGCTCATCCTCCGGAATCACCTGGAGCAGCGTTCTTGTTTCGGGATCCATGGTGGTTTCCCATAGCTGCTCCGCGTTCATTTCTCCCAGGCCCTTGTAGCGTTGCAGGTGCACCCTTCCATTGATTTTCGCAAGATGCTTGTCGCGTTCAGCGTCGGTGTAGGCGTATTGGGTGTTTCGTCCATTGGAAATCCGATAAAGGGGCGGCAGCGCGATATATAGATGGCCGCGGTTTACGAGCTCTTGCATGTTGCGAAAGAAGAAGGTCAGCAGGAGGCTGCGGATATGTGAGCCGTCCACGTCGGCGTCGGTCATGATTATCACCCGGCCATAGCGCAGCTTCGAGAGATCGAAGCTCTCGTTCAGACCTGTTCCAACAGCGGTCGTAAGGTCGCGAATTGCCTCGTTGGCGAGCATCTTATCGAGCCGCGCCTTCTCGACATTGAGAATCTTTCCGCGCAGCGGCAGGATTGCCTGATTTCTGCGGTCGCGCCCCTGCTTTGCATTGCCTCCGGCCGAATCTCCCTCGACGATAAAGAGCTCTGCCTTGTCGGGGTCTCGCTCCTGGCAGTCGGCGAGCTTGCCCGAGAGCGCCATTCCATCGAGCGCGCCCTTTCGTACAACAAGGTCTCTCGCCCGCTGAGCGGCCAGACGGGCGTGACTCGCCACCAGGCATTTTTCGACGATGCGCCTAGCCTCGGACGGGTTTTCGTGCAGATACTCACTGAGTTCCTTATTTACTACCGACTGCACTTGTCCCGCCACTTCGGGATTGTTTAGGCGGACCTTCGTTTGAGCTTCGAACTGCGGCTCTTCGAGCAGAACGCTTATGACGGCCACGAGCCCCTCCCTGACGTCGTCGCCGGTGAGATTGGAGTCGTTATCTTTCAGAAACCCGTTGCGGCGAGCGAAGTCGTTGAGCGTGCGGGTCAGTCCGGCGCGAAACCCCGAGAGATGGGTGCCGCCGTCGGCGTTGTGGACCGTGTTTGCAAAAGCATGAATTGCCTCGGTCAGGCTGCTCGTGTATTGCATGGCGACGGCAATCGAAGTACCTTCAACCGTATCCTCGATGAAAATGGGGCGCGGAATTATTGGACGTCGCTGGCGCGCTATGTTTTGGACGAACGACTTTACGCCGCCCTCGAAATAGAAGGTTTGTCGCTTACCGTCGCGGCGGTCGTCGATAGTTAGTTCAAGCTTCGGCACAAGGAATGCCATCTGACGCAGGCGTTCGGCCAATGGATCGAACTCGACCCGGATGTTGTCCATGGGGAAGATCTCTGGATCAGGCTTGAACCGGATCGTCGTTCCCGTACCAATCGCTTTGCCCTTGCGCTTGACGTCGAACTCGGGAATGCCTTTGCTATATTCCTGAACGTACATCCTTCCGTTGGTACGTACTTCCGCGATCAAATGGTCGGAAAGCGCGTTGACGACTGAGACGCCGACGCCGTGCAAGCCTCCTGACACGTGATATGCCTTGCCGCCGAACTTCCCACCGGCGTGCAAGGTGGTCATCACGACCTCGAGAGCCGGGCGGTTCATCTTCGGATGTTTGCCGACCGGAATTCCCCGACCGTTGTCCGCCACCGATATGTAACCATCCACTCCCACTACGACAGATACTCTCGTGCACTCGCCCGCCAGGGCCTCGTCCACGCTGTTATCGACGATCTCGATAATGAGATGATGCAGACCCGCCGAGTCGGTGTCGCCTATGTACATTGCGGGGCGTCGACGCACCGCGTCGAGACCTTCGAGTACTTCGATGGTTTCGGCGGTATAAGTCAAGACGGTCTCCTAGGCGCCTAATGGATCGTTTGCGGCAATATGGGGCAGGGACAGTCGATTCACGTAGAAGACCATGCTGCCGGCGGAGATCCCCGTTCCAATGAACGCACTGCCAAACACGGAAACGATCAACCCTGGAGTCGCCTCAGACAGACGCGACCATACGAATGCAAGGACTATCTCCATGAAGGTAACCAAAACAACGAAAACGATCGCCGGTCCAAGGTTCGATCTCCAGAAAAATATCGAACGGCGAATGCTGTCCGGGACCGAAATGGGCTCGAGAATCAAGGCCAATATCGCGAAGTACATCACCAGACTTGCGGCGAAGATGCCCACCGCGAGCCCTACGGTTGCCATCAACAGCAACAGGCCAAGGAGAATGGCGATGAATCCGGGCAACGACGGCGTGGCAACACTGAGACCGACGGCCAAAAAGACAAAGCCAGCTGTTATGGCTGTCATCGCGGCGATGGCGCCCACCGCAAGGGCCAGGTACTTTGGCGATTTGTCGGCAAGGACGGGCACGAGTTCGACACTCACTTTGCGCCCCTCAATTGCGTTTGCTATCAGAACCAAGTACACGGACGAAATGATCGCACCGCCACCTAGGAGCACCGCCGTCATGCCGAGAACCGAACCGAGGTTTGTCAACTCAATTGTCGGTCCTGCCGTGCCCAGGTTTTCGGCAAGAAGTCCAGTCGGGGGCAAGAAAAGCGCCAGCAACCAGGAAATTTGAGAAAACGCGACCACCCCATCCGGTTGTGTTGCCGAGTTTTCCGGACCCAACCGCGTAGCGATAAGTTCGAGAATCGAAAAGCTAGGCAGGAGCCAGATAATCAGATCGACCAGAACTGGGACGGCGATTACGTACGGCCTTCGTACGACGATACGGTACCCGGCTCCCAGTGCGTCGATGACACCCAATAAGCGCTCCTAAACTTACTCTCCAAATTGTACTCGAAAGCGCCTCTCTAAACCTGTGAAAGGCGTTGAATCCGAATGCTGACAGCACTCCATTATCTTGACATAAAAATGGCAATTCGTCGATAGACATGTTGTTCCGACGAGCGCCAATCGACTCCCTCGCGACCCTACCGTTTCATTACGACGTCGGCTGAGAACGGAGTTCAGGTCGGGTGGCGAAAGCTGTCCGGTTTAGGTAGTAATATCGTTTATGCGCACGTGGCTAGAGAGGAGTAGCGATTGAGTACTGCCTGCAGTGAAACTATTTGCCCAGAGCCGTCAGTGTGACGGACGAACTGCTGTCTGAATTCGGTGAATACGTTGGTTCCTGGACGCTGGCGCCAGCATCCGGCGGGCGGTTTGAGGTCACGATAAACGGAGACTTGGTTTTCTCTAAGGAGGCCGAGGGGCGCTTTCCGGCGATTGCGGAGTTGCGCGAGAAGTTCAAGGCGGCTGTCTAGCCTGCGGTTCATTTCGCGTTAAATCGAGCCTGGGCACCGGTGTCCGCTACTTGAACTCCGTCGCGGGATTTACCGCGGGGTAAAAGAAAGCCATCTTGAGCTGTGAATCGGCGGTGTTGCGGAATCCGTGATAAACGGTCGCGGGCGCCAGTACGGCATCGCCGGCCGAGACCGGAATCTCGTCTTCGCCGATTAGCGCCAGCCCCTCGCCTTCGAAGACGAAAAAGGCTTCTTCCACCAAGTGGTTGTGGAGCGGAAGCTCCGCTCCAGGGTCGATTAACAGTTCGCCCAGCGTAACCGCGCCCGCGCCTGCGTCGGGGTCCAGCAGGACCTTTCCGGCGATACCGGACAGGGTCCCCTCTCCCGCCTGTCGATCCGTACTTCGAACAACGCCCATCCTTACTCCGTCCTTTCAAGTCTGCTGCCGACGTGATCCTGAATCCCAAACAGGCGCCGCCGCCTTGCCGGTTGCGTCCCGAGTTGTGATCCCCGATGCAGAAATCGGCTTCAATACGGTGTGCAGTCTAGACTTGATCGACTGCAAATGTGATTAAAGCGGTGAGGTTATCTTGTCAATCGAGCGAGCTGCCGAAGCTACTAACGTCGAGAAGTTCAGTCAGGCTGCCGCCGGCTACGGTGAGGGGGTTGTTAGATCCGACCTGGAGGCGCTGGCGGCTATGGCGGGCGATTTGACGGGCAAGAAACTGCTCGACACGGCAGCCGGGCGTGGAGCTTGCGCCTTGAGAATGGCCGGTCAGGGCGCGGAGGTATACCTGGCGGACCTCACCCACGCGATGCTCGCTCAAGGACGATCGGACGTAGCGGACGGCGGCCCGGAATTTCGCGCCACGGTGGCCCGGAGCGGCAACCTACCGTTTCCACGGGCGACGTTCGACGTTGTTACGTGCTCGCGCGCCTACCACCATTTGACGGACATTCCGAGCGCGCTGGAGGAAGCGTGCAGGGTCCTAAAGCCCGGAGGGCGTCTTTTGGTAGTGGATCACTCAGGGCCGGATGATCCCGAGGCAATGCACTTTGCCAACACGGTCTCGAAGTTG
>JAPOVO010000327.1:17321-27599 GCA_026708165.1 Chloroflexota bacterium
ACTCACATGCCGAGGCCTTGTCTCCGAATCGATGGCGCGACGCGCTGGCGGATGCCGGATTCGACTTGCGGCGAATGCAAGAAGTGGAGTCGCGGCAGGAGTTGGGGGCGCTCATAGAAGCCGCCGGAGACGCGGCTCCAAAGATCGAGGAAATGTTCGATAACGCTTCTACAGGCATGCTGGAAGCGCTTGGATTCGACAGCTCCGAACCTGCGGGATTTGCAACCGTCATGGTCGTTTTCGACGCTGTATCAATAGCCTGAGGCTTCGCTGCCGTAGATACGGCTGGTTCCGGCGACGCCCGACCACCGATGCCGCGTGCCTGCCAGCTTCTCCATACGCACGCCGCAGCCGTCTCGAATGAATGCTATTTCGCCGGTTAGTAATACGAGCCGGCGTAGAGGATATCGGCGATGCAACAGATTCAGGACGATGTCCTCGACTGGAAACCTGAACTCCCAGCGAGCGATGAGGGAGTTGCCAGGGCCAGACTCGAACTCAATACCGAGCACGGCGTTCGCCACCTCGTTGAATACCTCGGTGGTCGATCTGTAGAAAACTTCGAGGCTTTCTCCGCCGGACTGCTTAACCCACATCCAACCGGACTCACTTACCGCGCTTTCTATTTTGCACAGTGCCCGACGCGCTTTATGTGAAGGGTGCCGTCGGGCGTACAATTTCAGTTCCGAGTAGCTGCGTGGATATCTGAGTCTGGTGCCGCCGCCGAGCGTATTGACGCCGGGACTTCGGATTTCGTGACCGCGCAGCCTTAGTTCGTACACCATTTCATCCTGCCGGTCGCACTTGAGCGGCTGTCCCTACCAAGCGGCCCCAGGAGACGCTGTGCGGTCCAAACCGTTCCGCAATAGCATCCACCGCGAGGTCGAGGCGGCGGTTTCGAAGGGACTGGGACCAGTCGAGAGGAAGCTGCTCCATGTCGTCCCGGCTGAAGTCGGAAACGTGCACTCCCGCCAGCCTGAAACGGCTGCCCCGCGTCAATGCTGTGTCCAACAGACCAGTCGCCGTCTTGTAGATAACACGTCCTTCGTCGGAATGGGTGTCGAGCGTCCGGCGCCGTGTGATTGTGGTGAAATCGGCGTATCGCAGCTTCAGGGTGACAACGCGGCCGCGGATACGTTGGGTGCGGAGACGTTTTGCGACCTTCTCCGACGCCTCAAGCAGAAAAGCGCGCAACGTCGAGGGATCCCGGACGTCGAGGTCGAATGTGGTTTCGTGGCCCAGCGACTTGCGTCGCGGGTCGGGTTCGATGGACCGTTCGTCGATTCCCACGGCGAGACGGCGAATCCGGTGACCGTTCCGGCCGAGTTTGGCACTTAATCCCGACGCCTTCTGATTCGCGAGGTCTCCGATGGTTCTGATGCCGATGTTTTCGAGCATTGAGCGTGTCTTCGGTCCCACTCCCCACACTTTGCCGACGGGCAGAGGAGCCAAGAACTCCCGCTCGGTACCCACAGGAACGACTAGAAGGCCGTCTGGCTTGCTGAGGTCTGAGGCGATTTTGGCGACGGACTTGCTGGTTGCGATACCTATGCTGATGGTCAGCCGTTCCTCGCGCAATACCAGGCCTTTGATTATTCGCGCTATCTCCACCGGCGTTCCCAGAGAGCGCTCGCAACCCGCTACGTCCAGAAACGCCTCGTCGAGCGATAACGGCTCCACAAGTGGCGTAACGGAACGCAGAATGTTCATAATCTGGTCTGAGACAGCGCTATATGCGGCATGCCGGGGTCGGACGAAGACTGCCTCTGGGCAAAGGCGTTTGGCGGTGGCGGATGGCATCGCCGAGTGGACTCCAAACCGCCGCGCCTCGTAAGAGGGGGAAGTTACCACGCCCCGCTGCCCCTGCTTGCCGCCGACGATCACCGGCCTCCCCCTAAGCTCGGGATTGTCGCGTTGCTCGACCGCCGCGAAAAAGGCGTCCAGGTCGGCGTGCAGGATCGTGGCCGAGGGCATCTTTCAGCTTCGGTGCCCTGTTCGAACAATCGTGGCAAGCGGACTCCGCCGCGGTGAGCATCGACCTCGTAATCTTCGGCCCTCCTGGCGAACGGCCCCCAATCGTCGGTTTTCGTAATACCTAGCGAGCGTTGCAGATCAAGCTCGCTGCGAGCGGGACGAAAATGCATGACTCCGCAGTCGGCAATGGCGACCGACGACTTACAGTTGTGTTCGATCATGATGAAAATCCGTGATTAATGTTGGTCGTTCGTAAGTTGTTCGCATACAGCTTACCGAACGAAGATCAAACGCGCAAGGCTTAATCGAGCTGTTGCGCTTCGTTTGTGAATCGGGGGTGCGGTGCCTATCGCGTCGAGCAACGTCTGCCGGGGGTTGAGTGCGCATTCGCTCCGCACTCATGTCCCACGACATACTTTCGTCGGAATCTGGGATGATTACTATTTGTGATAATTGAGCGAAGGTTGATGCTGGTTTCAGGCATACGCTAAGGAGAATCCTGATGGTGACGGTGGACGACGTTAAGGCGGCGCTAGAGGGCGTACACGATCCGGAACTCGATCTGGACATTCTCAATTTGGGGTTGATCTATGACGTGGCGGTATACGGGCAAAGGGTCGATGTTGAAATGACGTTTACGTCTCCGATGTGCCCCGCAGGCCCTGCCATCGTGAAGGACGCCACGGCCGCGATCGACGCTCTGGATGGTGTAGAAGAGACAAATATCGAGATAGTTTGGGACCCGCCCTGGACGATGGAAATGATGAGCGAGGACCTCAAGTTCATGCTCGGGCGGGGCTGATTCGAGCCAGCCACCGCCGCGTTTCCTGCCGCTGCCTCGGCAAGTACTTGACGCTAATTCGCGGGTAGCTGAAGTTCAGCCTGGTCAGTCCGGGCGGCCGGTCATCCCCCGGTAGGGCGGCTCGAAGATCTCGGCGTAAGTGTCGAGCGCGTAGCGATCGGTCATGCCCGCGATGAACCGCGCCACGATCTGGTGTAACTCGCCGTCCGGATTCGAGAGCTTTTCCTGAGTCGACCTCGGCATAAGTCCGGGATTTTGGACAAACTCATTGAACAGCCGCGTCAGCACCATCTTGCCCCTGGCGGCTTGGCGGCGCACTGATGGGTGCATGTAGACCTGCTCCACCATGAAGTCGGTGGTGCTGTCTCGCTGTGACTTTCCCGCAGCCGAGGCCGAAATAGCCGGCTCGCCCCGGTTGCGTATGTCCTCGCTCGATCTCAGGTCTTCCTCGTCGATTCGCTCTTTGGAGGCGCGAACGACATCGTCGATCAGTTCGCTTATGACACGGCTAGTAGCACGACGGAGCACTACGCGCTCGAAGTCCATGCCGAGATCGGTCCTTCGGTTGCGGGCACACAATTCAAACGCGGCGTCAAGGGCCTGCCGCCAAAGCTCGGGGCCGCTACGGTGCAGGTCTTCAATTCGTAGAAGCCCCGCGTTTACCGAGTCCTCGACGTCATGGGCGGTGAACGCGCACTCGTCTGCCTCCGAAACCGCCTGCGATTCCGGCCCCGGCTGGGGATACGAGTCGAACTCGGGAGCTGAGGTGGGAACATCGAATCGCGTGGCATGACGGGCTATCCCTTCCCGCGCCGCCCACGTCAGATTTAGGCCCCGGTATCCCGGCTGCGGCGACTCTAGTTCGTCGACGACTGTAAGAGAATGCCGGTTGGCGTCCCATCCGCCGTTGTCACTCATCAAGTCGTCGAGGGTTTTCTCGCCCTCGTGTCCAAAAGGACCATGTCCAAGATCGTGAGCCAGAGCGACAGCCTCGCTTAGCGTTTCGTCCAGCCCCAACTCATAGGCGATGCTGCGCGCTATCTGGGCGACTTCAAGCGAATGAGTCATCCTGGTACGGAAGAAATCCGCTTCGGTGACGACGAACACCTGGGTCTTGTGCTGGAGACGACGAAAGGCCCGGGAGTGCAGGATACGGTCCCGGTCGAGCGCGTATTCGGTGCGCCTCATCGGTTCCGACCGAGCCTGCTTGTGACGCCGGCTGATCCACGGATGTTGCAGTGGCGTGGCGAGGTACATTGTTCCGGCAGATTACATCAGACAGCCTAAATGGCTAGCGCCGAAGGCCGGATTCGAACGACGCGAAGCCGGGGCAGTACGCTTGGCGCAGCGGCTCGCCGTTTGATATCGTCCCGCGCGGCAAGCGCTGGCGTTTGACGTCTGCGTCCTTTTGAAGTTCAGGGAGCGGTCTAGCGAAAACGCGAAAGTCGGACAACCCGTGAGCATCCGCCTGGCAGGCTGGCTCGAACGGAATTCAAGCTTTGCGATTGCTCTCGCGGTAGTAGCTACCGTCTTGCTCGCGATTCCTTTTCTCCTGATGACGCCGACCGAAAGTGCCTCGGGTGAGCCGGGCGGCAAGGTGTTCGAGACTCTCGAAAAGGCAAAAGACCGGTTCGCGTCGCGGGTCTTCGGCATGGCCTTCATCGTCGAGGCGACCGACGGCGATCTCCTCCGCAAAGACGCGCTCGAAGAGCTGCTCGCTAATGCGCAGGCAGTCCGGGACGATCCCGAAATCGGCCCCAAGCTCTTTTCGTACTTCGATCCCGACCGCAACATCGACGTGATGGGCGTTTATACCGTCGCAGACTCCATCGACGCGCTCCTTCGAGCCACGGGCGTCGATGGGGTAGCCGCCGCCAGCGACGCGGAGGTCCGGGCCGTAGCGGGCGGCATGGTTGACAGGCTCGGCCCGCGCGAACTGGGTCTCTCGGTCGAGAGCCGAAAGGACCCAGCGACCGGCTATTGGATAGTCCCGGCGCTGGTTATGAACGTGCTGGTCGACAACGAATCTGTAGGGGGAGGCGGTGCGCGCGCGGTAGTCGGGTCGGACGATACGTCGCGGGAAGAGTTTGCGCGGGATGTCCAGGCGCGACTACGCGGCGACGAGCGACACCTGAGCGCTTGGGGGATCGCCATCGACGTAAACCTGACGAGTGAGGAGCAGGGTGGGGTCGCGGGACCGTTCATTGGATTCACCATCTTCGCAGTTTTGGTGGTCGTCGGGATCGCCTTCCACTCGTATTGGACCGTCGCGATCATCGGAGCCGCACTAGCGTCAATGATCATCTGGCTCAAGGGGCTCTCAAACCTGGTTGGTCTTAAGGACGCTCTGATCCTGGATCTGATCGTTCCGATAGCGATGATCTCATTTGGGGTCGATTTCGCAATTCACGCGATTGGCCGCTACCGAGAGGAGCGCCGCGTCGGCAATCGTCCGCATCGGGCCTTCGTAGCGGGATTCGGCGCTGTACTTGCCGCATTGCTGGTGGCTTTCTTCAGCGACGCGGTCGCGTTCCTGGCTAACGTTTCATCACGGATCGAGTCCGTTATTCAGTTCGGAGTGGGAGCGGCGTTCGGAGTGCTGTCCGGCTTTCTGATGCTCGGCGTCGTGGCCCCGCTTGCGCTGATGAGAGTGGAGCAGCGGGTTGGCTTCCGACGGGAATCACGGCTCGGACGGTTCATCGTTACCAACGCGATGGTGCTCGCGGGACTTACAGTGATGGCGTCGGTCATCTTCAGCGTCTATCTGAATCCCACGATTGGCGTTGTCATTCTGGGCGCTTACGTGGTGGTGTTTCTGGCGGCGCCTTACTTCGCCGCGGGCTGGCTGGGAGCTGATCGACCGGTTGATGAGAAACCAAAGGCGACTGGGGTCGACCGGCTTTCTAGAAGCGTTGGGAACGGCGTGGCGCTGCTGGCGCGGGTCCGCAAAGTGCTCCTGCCCGTGGCGGCTCTATTAACGGCGGGAGCAGTCTACCTGGCCATTCAACTGCCGCTTGAGTCGGACGTGAAGGTTTTCTTTTCCCCTGACACCGACTTCGTGACGAGCCTCGACAAGCTCGACCGGCACATTGGGTCGATTGGCGGCGAGCCGGCCGAGGTCTATGTCGAAGGGGACCTAACCAGTCCCGACTCGATCGCCGCGATTCACCGGTTTGCCGACGCGGTGCGCGGTCTCGACACCGAGCTGCTGGCGCGTGACGAGGAGGGACTGGTAACTGTCGATACCGGCGCGGCGCGGCTTCTAGGCGAAGTGCTTGACTCGCAGGCGGCACGCGCGGCTATCAGTTCTGCGACCGGAATCTCCTTGAGCGACGACGATAACGACCGGATACCCGATTCCCGCGAACAACTTGCGGCGGTCTACGCCTTCACGAGGGAGGCGGGCGTGCCCTTTGACGAGTCCCGCCTTGCGTGGACGCCGGACCTAGTGCAGAGGGTGCTCTGGGAGTCAGACGACCGAAGCGTTCAATCCACCAAGCTGACCATTCAGCTTTTGGGAAGCCGCGCTCAGGAGAACATCCTCCAGGTTAGAACCGAGCTTTCACCGCTGGTCGACCAGCTCCAGGACGATCTCCGGGATTCCTATCCAGGCGCGTCCGCCGTGCTTAGCGGCGCTCCCGTCGCCCGCCAGGCCACGCTGGATGCGGTGGCGCGCGCTCTGCAAATCTCGCTGCCGATTGCCGTGGTGCTATGCCTGATCGTGGCGGCGGTCTTCACGCGGTCGATCAGGTTCGCCTTTGTCGGCATCATTCCCATTCTGCTGGTCGTGGCGTGGCTCTACGGGTTTATGTATGTTTTCGGATATGGCATCAATCTGGTCACGGCGACGATAGGCGCCATCTCAATCGGCATAGGCATCGACTTCGCCATCCATTTCACGATGCGTTACCGGGAGGAGCTGCTTCGTCATGGGGTCCGCATCGAGGCGATTCGGGCCGCTGGCGGGGGGACTGGAGTCGCGCTGATCGCGTCGGCGCTTTCGAGCGTTATCGGGTTTGCGATACTGGCGTTTGCGCCGATGCCGATGTTCGCATCTTATGGATTGCTCACCGCGGTGATGATCGTTATGGCCGCAGCCAGTTCGCTGATCGTCTTACCATCGCTATTGATGGTCGTGACGCGCGACCGCGAGCCTACGTCAACCGTGCCCCAAGAACCCGCCGCGGCGGGTTAGTCGAGAGGCAAGCCGGCTAGAACCAGCGTTCGACGATGATCTTCTCTTCGGTGAAGAAGTTGATGGCGTCGCGGGCCTGACCGTGCAGGTCGCCGTAGAACGACTCCTTCATACCGCCGAAGTGGAAGAATGCCATGGGAGCAGCGACGCCGATGTTCACTCCGACGTTACCCGCTCTGACACGCGAACTGAACTCCCTGGCATCCCTGCCGCTCGACGTGAATATCGAGGCCATGTTGCCGTATGGCACGCGGTCGATAGTCTCGATCGCCTCGTCCAGCGAGTCGGCCCTCATGACGCTCAGCACCGGGCCGAAAATCTCCTCTCGCGCGATCGCCATGGAAGGATCGACGTCGTCAAAGACGGTGGGACCGACGAAATAGCCGCCATCGCCGCCGTCTGTGTTTCGACCATCCAGCAGCAGGGTCGCTCCTTCCTCGATGCCTTGTTCTATGTAATTCGTGACCCTGTCCTTGCTGGCTGCGGAGATCACTGGTCCCATTTTCGTTCCGGGCTTGGTTCCGTCGCCGACTCTTACGGATTTGGCAGCTTCAACCACGCCGTTTGCCACGGCTTCGTGGGCCTCGCCGACCGCCAAAACCACCGATCCGGCGAGGCAGCGCTGACCTGCCGCGCCGAACGCTGAATCGACCACGTTGCCGATAGTCTCGTCCATGCTGGCGTCCGGCATGACGACGAGGTAGTTCTTCGCTCCCCCCTGGCATTGCATTCTCTTGCCCGCGGCGGTGCCCCGTCGATAGACGTCGCGCGCGACGGAGGATGATCCTACGAATGAAATGCCTGCGATGCGCGGATCGTCCAACAGCGCTTCCGAGACTGCCCGCCCCCCGTGGACGATGTTGAGGACTCCGGGCGGGAAACCGGACTCAACGGCAAGCTCGGCGATGAGGGCTTGAGACAGCGGGGTCTGCTCGGACGGCTTGATTATGTAGGTGTTTCCGGACGCTATGGCATACGGCATGAACCACATCGGAACCATGGCCGGGAAGTTGAACGGAGGCACCATGCCGAATATGCCGAGCGGCTGTCGCACGGCGTATTCGTCTATTCCTCGGGACACGTTCTCAAGGTTTGATCCCATCATCAGACTTGGAACGCCGATGGCCACTTCCACGTTCTCGATAGTTCGCCGCATCTCTCCACGGGACTCGTCTAGCGTTTTGCCGTTTTCGGCGGTAATCGCCGCGCTCAAATCCTCGACGTGCTCTTCCATCAAGGCCTTGAGCCGGAAGAGTACCTGAGTGCGGTCGACCGCCGGAACGAGCCGCCAGCTTTCGAAAGCGGACTCGGCCGCTGAAATTGCGTTGTCGACATCGCTTTCAGTCGAGCTGGGCGCACGGGCGATGACCTCGCCGTTCGCGGGATTCGAAACATCGATCCAGTCGCTCGTCAACGACTCCACCCACTTGCCGCCAATCAGATTCTTGAGAGTTTCGATCTTTAGACCTCCCTTGTGGTCCCCACGCAATTAGCCGTATGCAGGGTCGCGCCGTTCGGCGAGCGATTTCTCAAGTTTAAGTCCCATTTATAGCGGGTTGCGCAGCTATGCCCAAGACGAGACGGCATGGCGGCAATCGAATCAGTTTGTCACGCTTGCGGCGGCCTCAGGATTCCGAGTGCCCAGCCGCCACCGGGAGAACTCCGAGCTGAACTCGGCTCCGATCAGCAAGATGATTGCGGAGATGTAAATCCAGACCATCAGCACGATTACAGTGCTTAGCGAGCCGTACACCAGGCTGAACGACGCCAGATTTGAAACGTACCAAGCAAAGCCCAGCTTAGCTGCCTCGAATAGGACCGCCGCTAGCAAAGCGCCGGGCAAGGCGTGAGTCCAACGTACGCGCAAATTGGGAAGCAGTACGTAGGCGATCTCGAACAACAGCACGCTTGTGACCAGCGGCACGAGGCGGAGTGCCGGCAGCCAGATAGCATCCGCGCTCAGGAACTCCAGAACCTGAACGGTATCGCCGAGACTTGTGAGAATGTGACGAGCGGTCTCGATGAGCGCCGTAGACCCTACGGACAGCAGCATCAGCGGCCCCATGAGTAAGACGGCGCCGATGTCTATTGCCTTGGCTTGTAAGGCTTGGCGGCGGCCGGTTACGTCCCACGCGGCGTCGAGGGCGAGTCTGAGAGCCTGAAAAATCCGCGAGCCTGACCACAACAGCGTGCCGAGCGCCACCACTCCGAACACGCCGCGAAGATCCACGCTCCCGCGGACGTTGTCTTCCACAATGTCCTCCGCTTCGGGGAATAGCTCGCCCAGGTTTTGCAGGGCGTCGGCGTAAGTCTCCCGGCCGGCCGAAAAGAAAGAAAGGATCACGCCGGTTCCAAGCAACGGCGGGAAAATGCCGAAAAGGGTGTGGAACGCGATTGCCGCGGCATGTGTCGCACAATCGTCGTCAACGAACTCACGCCAGGTGCGAACCAGGAGTTGTACCGGGCCGGTTACCGCGGGAGGCAGGCGGTCGACGGTTCTCTTTAGGCGGCTTTCAAGCTCCGAACGCCAACCTTCAACGGTAGCGGTGACGATCTTTACGGGCGTTCGTGTCGTGCTTCCAGCGCCGCCATCGGGTGGTGCACCTGTTACTTTGCCGTCCCTCTCCGGTTGATCCTCAGGCGAGCTCATCGATAGCGGCAAGCAGACCGGTCATGTGCCCTATCGCGTGCGCGCGCGCCCTATGCCCGTACGGCGTATCGTCGACGATGGCCGGGACGTGATCATCGATGAGAAATCCGTTGAACCCGGTCTTCCTCAGGGTGAGCAGCGCCCTGGTGAGATTGACGTTGCCCTCGCCGAGGAAGCACTCCTGGAACTTGGGCACAAGCCCCTGTACGTCCCTGAAGTGGACGTAGAGAATCTTGCCCCTGGGGCCGAAATATTCCATCGCCTCAAGGCAACCCGCGCCCATCATTTCCGACCAGCAGCCCATGCAGAAATCGAGTCCCAAGTTCGGGCTGTCGCGATATTCCATGGCACGCTTGAAGTTGTCGAAGCTGTTCATGATTCGGGCGACTCCGCCCAGCGACGCGACCGGTGGGTCGTCGGGATGAAGCGCGAGAGATACGCCTGCATCCTCGGCTACGGGAACAACAGCGTCGATGAAATAGCAATAAGTCTCCCACAGCTCCTCGGCGGCATATTCACGGCCATGCGTCAGCGGGGAGGTCTTGGCGAGTTCCATGTCGAACGAAGTTACCTTCGATCCGCCGCGGCCGGGGGTGGTCTGCGAGGTTCTCCATACCTGGTTCGGCATCCAGTGGAAGCCGAGTATGGGGATTCCGG
>JAPOVO010000385.1 GCA_026708165.1 Chloroflexota bacterium
CTCTGCGGTCAGTCCGGCGGCGTGCTCTGCCCCTTGTCATTCGATCCCCAACAGACGATTGAGCTATCGGCCCGCATCCCGCAGGTGTGTATCAGGCCGGAGCTGATTGACTGAAAGGTGGTGATCGGTGGGTCGGCTTGGCCGGCGGAGAAGGGACGATGACTTCCGTCTGCCCCCCAACAGACGGCAGCCCCGCCGGTCCTCAGCCCGCATGTGTGGTGGAAACCGGCACTGACGGACCCGAACGCGCCACCCGGCGCCGCGACCGCGCCGTATGCGTTCGATCCCCAGCAGACCAGGGAGCGGTCGGTGCGGATGGCGCAGCTGTGATAACCGCCAGAGCTTACGGACTGGAACGTGCCGGAGGGTGGCGTGGCCTGACCGCTCTCGTTCTCTCCCCAGCAGGCAAGCGTCCCGTCGGTCCGTATTGCACAATTGTTATCCGAGCCGCTGCTCAAGGCTGTAAATGTGCCAGTCGGTGGTTTGTTTACATCCGCTGATAGCCGCCCCCAGCAGGCGATTGTGCCGTTGGCGCGAAGCCCACAGGTGTGGGTTGTGCCGGTGCTGACGGTTTGGAACGCGCCTGCGGGCGGCGCGGATTCGCCATAGGTGTTCTCTCCCCAGCAGGCGATAGTATCGTCCGTCCGAACACCGCAGGTGTGATAGGCGCCTGCGCTTACGGAACGGAATCTGCCCGGGGGCGGCACGGTTTCGCCGTGGACATTGGACCCCCAGCAGGAGACGCTGCCGTCCGCCCGGATCCGGCACGTGTGAGTCCACCCCGCGCTGACTGACGGCCGCGTAGAGAAGATCTCGGGCAGGCTTCCGGCCCGGTGGTGCGTGATCCATTCGTCAACCGTCCGCCGCGTTCGATCGCCGTCGATCAGGAAATTCGCGCCTTCCACACCCTCCACCGCGCCGCCGCCCAGCTTCGCGGTTGTGACCCCGATCACGCCGCCCTGGAGGTTGAGACCCGGCCCGCCGCTGTTGCCGGGATTGGCTGTGGCGTCCGTCTGGAGCCAGTCTGTATGGCGCGCGGACAGGATGCCGCGGGTGACCGTGAGCGTTTCCAGGCAGAGCGGATAGCCGAGGATGACCAGGTCCTCGCCCAATTCCAGGCCGGCGGAACTGCCAAACGCCAGGAACGGATGGCCATCGCCGGGCAGCTTGAGTAGCGCCAAATCTGCGTCGGAATCTTCGGCGACAACCGTCGCCTGCTGCTCCCGGCCGTCGTGTGTCCCGACGACTACCCGGCGAGCGCCGTCGAGCACGTGGCTGTTCGTCACCACGTAACCGTCCGCCGTCACCACGAACGCGCTTCCGCAGCCACCGTCTGATGTGCGGATGTATCGGACGGCTGCCTGCGATTGCTTGACCAGTTCATGGACGGCCAGCGACGGCCCGCTGGCGCTGGCCGTCGCGGCGCCGAATGCCCAGCTGAAGACCCCGCGCACGTCTTCGCGGTGATCGTTGCGGCAGGCCCCTTCCGCTTGGTCGCCGAACGTGCGCTGATAGATGCCGACGTTTCCATGATTGCCGAGATGGTTCTCCACGATATCGTTGAGCGCCACGCAGTCCGTTGGCCAGGCCAGGTCGGTCGGACTCGGGCCCGTGGATTGCTCCGCCTGGTCAAAAGCCCATCCGAACACCCCTCGCACGTCGTCCCGGTGGTCGCTCTGACAGCTCTCTTCAGCCTGGTCGCCAAAGACGCGCTGATAGATGCCCACGTTTCCGTGGTTGCCCAGATGAGTCTCGACGATGTCGTTGAGCGCAACGCAGTCCATTGGCCACTGCGCCGCAACGGGCGAGGCCAGCCACAACGCCGCCCCCAGCAGCGCCAGGCTGATTAGCGCTGGAGCAAGGAAGGAGAGCGTACGTTTTAGGACGCCGGCGCCTTCAATTGCGCCCATTGACGGCATCTAGCTCGAGTATGAAGAGTGGCGGGCGAGACAGCGCACAACGCAGATTCGTGTTTTTCGAGCCAGTCCGTCGCCGCGTATCAACGATGCCATCCTTTGATTGCAGAGGTGGAAGCAAACCAAACCAGGAGCCTGAGAATTCTATGACGCGGAAATACGAACCGGTAGGCCGACTACACCACCACCCGGCCAAGCTCGATCGAACGGATGTTACGTGCGAAGCCGCCTGCGAATGAACGCGGGGACTCGTACGTCGTCCGAGTCGACCGGATTCCTGGTATCGAGCCTGCGCATTACGGGTTCGGGGGCGACCTGCGGCGCTGGCGCCGGCGCCGGATCAGTCTCCGGCAGGGTGGCAGGCGTCGGCTCCGGCACGGCTGGCGCTAGCTCGGGCAAGGGTTCCTGACGAGGTTCCCGTGCTGAACCGCTCGACGCGGCCGCCGGGCGCGGCGCGCTCATCACCGGCCGAGTGCGAGGTCCGCTCAGCCCGGTTGCTATTAACGTCACGGTCAGTGTTTGAGTCGGTCTGGGATCGACCACGGCGCCGAAGACTACGCGTGCGTCGGGATGGGCCGTTTCGGAAAGACCCTTCACGACTGTCTCGACCTCGTGAATCCCCAGGTCCTCGCCAGCGGTTATGTTGACCA
>JAPOVO010000162.1 GCA_026708165.1 Chloroflexota bacterium
CCAGAACGTGGATGCTCAGGACGAATCGTTCGACGCGGTCTACTCCATCGAGGCGACTTGCTGCGCGCCGGACAAACCGAGCATCTACGGCGAGGTATTTCGATTGCTGAAGCCGGGCGCGCGCTTCGGCGTTTACGAATACTGCATGACTGACCGCTTCGACGCAGGGGACCCCCACCACCTCAGGATCAAGGCCGATCTCCAACTGGGAGGCGGCCTGCTCGTAATCGACGACCGGCAAACAATTGACCACGCGCTTCGATCGGTGGGGTTCGAGGTGCTGGAAACGCGGGACCTCGCAGCGCAGACCGGTCCGTCGATTCCCTGGTATCAACCTCTGGTCGGGTCAGGCATTTCCCTGGCGAGCTTTCGCAGCTCAAGGATCGGACGCTGGGTCACCAACAACACGCTTAGAGCGCTCGAGGCGCTCCGCATTGCGCCGCAAGGAATGGTTGCCGTATCGGAGACGCTTAACCTCTGCGCGGCAGCCATGGTCGAGGCGGGCCGGCTGGGCATCTTCACTCCGATGTACTTCATCCACGCCCGCAAGCCAGCAGAGTGAGAACTCAACTCTCTAGAGTCTGACGCAGCGTGCCCCTATGAGTTGATAGGTGCGGGCGTGCTCTGCAGTTTTGACGTAGACCGCCGAGCTACTAGCAACTCAGACTGCGTGAGGAGTACAGAAATGGGGACAAGGCCACGCTCGCAAATACGCACCATCGCCTCTGGTGTGAATCGACTTGGGTGTTCGGACTCTCGTACCGCTCGCGGAAGACCGTGAGTTCCAAAGGCAGCCCCGACGGAGCGCAGCGCACGGGGCCGACGAGTCGAGAGCGGGCATCGCTACCTCGTCCTGAGCGGACGGTGCAGGCAGCGCCGTCTTTCGGCATCAACCCGTCTGAGAAGCGGGCGCTCGACCTCGTGACGGCCCGATTTGCACCCGCCTCGATTACTCGTTAGCCTGAGCGAGAACTAGCGGTTCGGGGGGAACGCAATGGCATGACCGTCATCCTCCTCGGGGCCGGACGGGGCGAACGCCTTATGCCGTTCACCGCGTCGCATCCAAAGTGCTTTACTGAAGTAGCGGGCGCCAGAATTCTCGATTGGACGCTTAGTGCGTTTCGACAGAATGGTCTGGACCGGTTTGTCTTCGTAGGCGGGTATCTCATGGACGTTGTTCAGGACGCATACCCAAATCTCTCCTATGTGGAAAACCCCGCTTGGCCCACGACCAACATCCTCGCTTCCCTGGTTTGTGCTCGTGAATACATGGCTCGCGGCTTCTATGCGACATACACCGACACGCTGTACCTCGGCGACGCAGTAAAGGCGCTTAAGGATTCGCCACACGACATCACCCTTGTCATGGACGCTCGTTGGCGTGAAAGGTATGTGTTTCGGAGTATGCACCCGGAGTCGGACGCCGAGAAGATGCTCGTGGACGGCGTCCGTGTGGTGGAGGTCTCACGGACGATCAAGCCGCACGAGGCATCCGGAGAGTATTCGGGCGTGATCAAGATGACGGCCGAGGGCGCTTCTCAGTTCCTGCAATTCTACGACGAGCTCCACGCCGAACTCGGTGATGAGCAAGTCATCGCCGATGGCAGACCCTTCCGCATGGCGTACGTAATTCATCTACTCGACCGGATGATCAGAGATGGAATTCCGGTGCATTGCGTCGCAGTACCCGGTGACTACCATGAGGTCGACACCATCCAGGACTACCATCTAGCCACCGCCGACTGGATGCGGTTCGCGATCCAGCCTGTTGCTGAGCCACCTCCGACCAAGAGCAGACAAAAGGCACGATATCTTGCCTGAAATCCAAATGGAAAGAGGCCTGTTCCCAACCACTGTCGTCGGCTCCATGCCGCGACCTCAATACGTGCGAGACTTGATTGAATCACAGGTCGAAGGGGGCGGCTCATCGTACGACTTTCGGCGGATGATGGACTCCGCCATACCGTACGTCGCGCAGATGCAGGAGCTTGCCGGAATCGACATCATTTCCGACGGGGAATGGCGCAGAAAGTCATACATCGGGGTGATAGCCGAAATCTGCAGCGGGTTCGATCTATCCATCAAGGAAGTCCTCGGACAGCGCCAGACGTGGCACGTTGTCACTTCGAAAATCGAAGTCGCAAACCCCGGCCTTCTAGCGAGGGAGGCAGGGTTCCTCAAACTGCATACGGGACGCGACGTCAAGGTCGCCATACCATCGCCATATCTGCTAGGTGAACGGATGTGGGACCCCGAACTGTCAAAAGCCGCGTACACCAGTCGACGTGACTTCACAGAGGCGCTCGTGCCCGTGCTTCGGCAAGAACTCAAAGCCCTACGCGACGAAGGGGTAGCGATCGCGCAATTTGACGACCCTCACCTGTGCCTGTTCGTGGACCCGAATGTGCGGGCGGACTACGCCGATCCGCAGGCCGAGATGGCGTACTGCGTCGACTTGCTGAACCGCGTCGTCGAAGGAGTAGACGGAGTCCGGTTGGCGGTCCACCTGTGTCGGCGCAACAAGGGTCGTGCGGGATGGGTCGGCGAGGGGGGATACGAGCCGAT
>JAPOVO010000077.1 GCA_026708165.1 Chloroflexota bacterium
GAAAGGCAGCAATCCACGGGAAGGCGCCTGGGAGTGGAACGGCGGAAGGCGTCGGAGTAGCCCCGAAGGCGGCGCGAAACGGACCCAAGGTCGCAGTCGGTCAGGTCTTCCGCTTCAGCCCGCAATACGAGTTCGTCAAGGAGCGTGTGGATAGCGGTGACCTGGGACGTATCTTCCAGGTCGACGCCGGTTACGTTCACGACCTCCGGCCCGTGTGGGACGCAACGCCGTGGCGTCGCGACCCTGAAGACCCTCAAAACCCATGGTTCGGCGGAGCACTCCATCCCATCGACCTGGTTCACTGGGTCGGCGGTGAAGTGACTGAAGTCTGTGCCGCCGAAACGAAGGCCTCAAAGCCGGAGGAGTTCCCGATCAACGACACGGCCGTAATCCTGCTTAAGTTCGCCAGCGGCGCCATAGGCCGCGTTTGGAACACCTTCGGGATACAGCAGAACCCGGGCTTCCAGACTTTCTGCAACGCATTCGGAGACGAGGGAAGCTGCTGGGCCAACGCCGGCCGGAACGTGGTCGAGCTGCATACGAACTGGAACGTTCAGGACGTTGGCGGTCCCATGTACATTCCATTCACCGGACAAGCCAAGCCGTACGTTGACTGCGTCTCCGACTTCATCTCTTGCATCGAGAACGACGGAACCCCGCGGAGCGACGCCGTCCAGGGAGTTAAGAACATGGCCGTCCTGGACGCCGCCATCAAGTCGGTCGAGACGGGCCGATTCGAACCGGCGGTCGCGCCGGAGATCTAATTGTGCGGCTTGCCTGGATGATCGCCGGCACGGCGGCAAGTCCGTCTTTCGGATGACAGGCGTCCTCGCCTAGCCACGCTTTGGACACCGCCGGCCGAATGGAGAGCATCGACGGGCCGAGGGCCGCGAGGCCGGAAGAGACCAGCGAGCTTCATCGGCTTATTACTGATGTCTTTGGTTCCGGCGATATGCCCGGCAATCAGGTCCCGGATGAGTATCCCCTCATCTTTCGCGACAAGGATGCTGAATCCCGCCAGGTGATTTGCGTGGACGGCAAGATCGTGTCCTACGTCGGACTTCATATCCGTGACGCAGTCTTTTTCGGATGTGAAGTCAAGGTGGGCAGCGTCGGCGGCGTATGCACCCACCCTGCGTATCGCGGGCGGGGTCTCGCCACGATTCTCATGAATCACTGCGAGTCCTTCATGCGCGACGCTGGCGTCGATCTCGTAATCGTCTCTGGCGAAAGGGGCCTGTACCGCCGGCTTGAATACGAGCTTGCCGGACGCGTGAGCGTCTACCGGATTCCGGCTGACTCTGGAACGGACGACAGCGGCTACACGATCCGCGACGCCACCGAGGCCGACATCGGCGAAATGGTGCGGCTTTACCAGCGGCTTCCCGTCAGGTTCCATCGTCCCTTGGAAGACTTCCAGATCGCCGTCGGCGCTATCTGGATAGACAGAGTGATCGACCAGCGCCACGCGCTGGTTGCCGAGCGCGACGGCTCGCTGCAAGCGTATCTGACCTATACGGTCGACGAGTCGGGCGGAGAATCCGGCGCGTCCGATCCAACGGCTACGGTAGGCCAACCCTCATTCCTCTTGGAGGAGGAATCCGTTGGCAACGTATCGATCGGCAACCGCATAGCCAACGAGTTCGCCGGGGACCCCGGAGCGGTCCTTGCGCTGGCGCGCGCCGCCGCCAGGCGTGCGGGCGCGTCCCATTTCGACCTCTCCGTGGCAGGCGCCTACCGCGAACTGCTAAGCGAGTGCGATACTCACGGCTATCCTCGTCAAACCGCGCACCAGCCTGGCACCTTCAAGCTGCTGGCTCCGTCAAGGTTCCTGGCCGCTATCAAGCCCCTTCTCATCGAACGTGCCGGCGAAGACATTGCCGACCGGCTGGCAATATCGAAAACCGATGGGACCTACCTGCTCGAACTCGACGACCAACGCTATCGAATCGGACGTAATGCCGATCTACTGGAGCTTATATTCGAGCCAGGTCTTAGGGCTGAATGCGGACCCGATGGACGCCTGAGAGCGGCGGTCGCCGCGTGCTTTCCGTTGCCGATGGTTTGGACGGGCCTCAACTTCGTGTAGTATGCAGAAGTCAAATCAAAGTCGCGCCAGTGCTAGCTGGTTCTAGGGCATTCCATCGACATAACGCACGCTAGGTCGTTGGGTTTGTGCTATATACCGTTCTGTTGGTTAAGATTGGCGCGGAAAATGCCAGCTAGGTAAAAGCTGGGAATGGGAGAAGGCCCTATGAGGGATAGCGTATTCAGTCGACGTAAGGCGCTTCGCGCGCTTGCTCTGACCGGCGGAGCCGGCATCGGAGCAGCCGTACTCGCGGGTTGCGGCGAAACGCAGGTCGTCACTGAAACCAAGATCCAGGAAGTGATCAAAGAGGTTCCGGTCGAGAAGGTCGTAACCAAGATCGTCAAGGAAGAGGTTGCGGTCGAGGTCGAAAAGGTCGTAACTCAAGAGGTTGAGGTCGAGAAGGTCGTCGTCCAGGTCGAGGAAAAGGTCGTCGAGAAGGTCGTCACCAAGGTCGTCGAGGCCAT
>JAPOVO010000096.1 GCA_026708165.1 Chloroflexota bacterium
CAAAAGTGCCGCTTTTTTTCAAAGTTCACAGGGTAATTTTCAATTTTTTGATGAAAAGGCGTGACTTTGCCGGTCTCTGCGCCGCGACTGATCTTCAAGATTTTGCAGGCCTGCCGGGAGCGTTCCACCCACACTTCAAACGTCCGCTATAACACGCACCAGCCCCGCGACGGAGCCGACGGCTATACGATTCTCTTTGGATTGCTACGCCGGAACCTTGACCGTCACCCGAACCGTGCGGAAGCAATAGTGCCCGTCATGGCCCAGGCCGTAGTCCACCTCGTTCTGGCCTATCTCCATCTGGCTCCAACCCATAAGGGTCACTTTCTTGCATTCCGGGAGTTGGAAATCAGCGCTGCTCAGACCGGCCTCGCGCCAGTCGTCGGTCAGTCCCTCGCGCCACGGCCATCCGTTGATGTGCTCGCCCCACAGGTTTTGAGCCTTCATCTTCACACCGGTGCGCGGGTATATCCACTCGATAGGCTCGCCGTGCAAGAGGATGGTCCCGGGAGGCGAGCATGAGCTGCCTATCACCGCCACGCCGATAATCGGCTCTTCTTCCTCGAAAGTGATCGCGCCCCACGGTGGAACGTCGATCTCGACTCCATCCATGTTGTATTCGGCGCCACCCTCTTTCGTGCGGGCCAGGCGACCAAGCTCGACGTGGAAATTCGGATAGTTGAAAGGCGCGCCGTATTCGCGCTGCTCGGTCCGGTATTTGACGACCTCTTGCGGCGTGCCGTCGTTGCCCATCCTCATGATTTCGAGCTCTTCATCCTCGAACTTGCCGGGACGCCTGTCCGGCCTCGCCGCAACCGCGCGCATGATTACGCGTGAATTCGCCGCCATTTCGATAACCTCCCCGGCCGCGAGCCCGCGGCCCGAAGACTTTGACGGAACAGGCCGTTCGGCCAAAAAGCCCTGAGCCTGTTGCAATCCGTCGCACAGAGCGATTATGCCCGACGCCCCGTAGCGTGAAAAATGGCGTTGTCAATCACTAAGCCGCGAAACGTGCAGCCGTTCGGCCCACGGATCGGCTTAGGCGATACTTACCGACATCCACACAGCAGTGATTCCGGGCACCCTGTGAATGGAGGACGAAGATGGCCGCGACGAAGACTTGGGACGTGATCATCATTGGGGCGGGGCACAACGGACTCGTGGCGTCGTTCTATCTCGCGCGGGCCGGACTGAGCGTGCTGGTTCTGGAAGCCGGTCGGAAGATCGGCGGCGCGTGCATCACCGAGGAGGTGTTCCCCGGATACCTCCACGAGACTTGCGCGTCGAGTTTCTACGCGTTTCAGCCCGAGGTGCTTAGAGACACCAGGCTGATGGAACGTGGACTGACGCTCACCACCGGCGGCGTTGGAGGGCATATCTATCCGGACGGCCGTCGCTTGTTCCTCAACGGCGAAGAGGCCAACGACTTCGAGCAGGTGGCACAGTTCTCGGTCAAGGACGCCCGCAACTACCAGGACTGGCTTGCCCACGAACTGCGAATCAGCCGGCTTCTGGCGCCGTATGTGATGAGACCGCCCGTCTCGCTCTCCGACGTATTCGCCGACTACCGGGGGACGAGCGAGGAAGCGCTCCTTTCCCGGATGGTCGCAGCCACTATCGGCGACGTCATGGGGGAATTCTTCGAATCCGAGGAGATCATCACCGCGTTGTGGAACCCGATTGAGCTCGGCTCGATGTGGGAGAACGGATCGGGACTCGGGTTCGCTCTCGCCCGGGCCGTGACCCATCGTGAGGTCGAAGGCCTAACCCGACCGGTCGGCGGCATAGTCGGGGGGATCGGCGAGGTAACCCGTCTCATTGCTCAAGCGGCCGAGGAGCACGGCGCGTCAATCCGCACCGAGAGTCCCGTCAACCGAATACTGGTGGAGGCTGGCAAGGCAGCAGGCGTGCAACTGGCTAACGGCGACCAGATCGCCGCACGAATAGTAGTGTCGAACGCCGACCCAAAACGCACCTTCCTCAAGCTCCTTGACGAGAGCGACCTCGAACCTCGATTCGTGCGGAGAGTGCGGGGACTGCGCGCGCTCTACGGATCGATGAAGTTCATCTGCACTCTTTCCGAGATTCCGGTGTTCTACGCTGCCGAGGGCTTGGACCCCGAATCGGTCGGCGGCGTGCGAATACGACCGACCTATGAATACCGCGAGCTTGTATGGGACGCCATTCGCCGCGGACGGCTGCCCGACTCTCCCATGGCCGCGGTGGGTCACCCGACCGTGAGCGATCCGTCGCGCGCGCCCGCGGGCAAGCACACCGGCCAGTGGTTCATCGAGTTCGCGCCGTATCACCTGGAGCAGGGAACCTGGGAGGAGCGGCGGGAGGAGATGGGAGAAATTCTCATGAACATGATCGACGTATATTCGCCCAACTACCGAAGCGCGATCATCGACTACAAGGTCATCACGCCGTGGGACTTGGAAGTCGAGAAGCGGTTGACCGACGGGAATATCCATCACATCGACGTGGTACCCGGCTTGATGCTCGACCAGCGACCGCTTCCCGAGCTGTCCCAGTACCGAGCGCCGATAGAA
>JAPOVO010000306.1 GCA_026708165.1 Chloroflexota bacterium
GTCACGAAGCAGTAGAGGCGGGTCTGCCCGCGGGCTAAGCTCCTCGCCCCAACCCTGTCATGTCAAGGGAGGGGCGCCAGTCTCGATTGTCATTCCGGACTCGATCCCGAATCCAGGGGTTGGGGAAAGGTCTGCAATCGGATCCATGGATGATTTGCGGGAGATCCGACGCCGGTCTGGGGGGCGCGCCCTTTCCGGATTCCGGCCCCGTATCAAGTACGGGGCAGGCTTTTCGCCGGAATGACGGATTGGGGTCCTGGGGACCACCTCACCCCCACCCCTCCCGTCAAGGGAGAGGGAGTATTAACAAGCATTGCGCCCCGGCGCGCCACACTGGCGCGCCGGGGCGCTTTCCGGGCGAGCGGTCGGCTCGCGCCGGTTTTGGCCTCTAGCCGAAGCTGACGGGCACCTCGCGGATGTCGTCGTTCGGGTATATGCCGCCTGTGAAGTCGGCATCTGCCAAGACCTGGTTTTGCCCTTCTTCCACGAGCGCCATAGCCTCTTCGACGCCGACCTTGTGGAACCGAGCTTCCTGGAACTGGTCCTGCCCGGCCTTGTAGAACTCACGCTGCGACGGCATCTTGGGCGCCGTAATGCCGTAGTTGTTCAGCAGGTTAACCATCGACGGGTTGTGGTCTTCGAGCACGAAGCCTTGGTCCGCCGCCGACTTTCTCGGCGGGATGAAGAACAAGGTCTCGTTGTAGAGAAGCAGGTTCTCGGGCGTCATCAGATGCTGGAGGACTTCCCAAGTCTGGTCCTCGTGCTTGATGAACGCCGACACCGCCATCCAGTCGTTGAAGGACTGCACGACCGGAGCCACCACGCCGGGGTCCGAAGCCTTGTAGACGTCGCCACCCGGGACCGGGGGCTTCTCGACGATGATCGAGTCCAGCAGTTCAGGCTTGTGGCGCTTCACCTGTCGCACGGAGCCGCCCATGTTGGTGTAGACGGTCGCCTGCTCGCCGCTGACGAAGTACGGAATCGGCGATTCGGGCAATTCGACTCCGCCCGCTTGGCCGCCGGTGGCGTCCCAACGGTCCACCAAGTACTGCAAAGTCGTGACCCCGTCGTCACTGTTCAGCGTCGACTTACCATCGACAATAACGGGAGTGGACGAGATCGCGTAGTACATCGCGTGGTATTCCTGGATGCCGACCCAGTTCATACCTTCGCGAATCAACTGCCCGTCTTCGACCGTGGTCATCTTGCCGGTGGCCTCGACGACGTCTTCCCACGTTTCGGGCACGCTGGTGATGCCGACCTCGTCGAAGATGTCCTGCCGCCAGAAGACGGTACGCGGCGCGATCAGGTGCGGGAGTCCCCACATGTGACCGTTCCAGAACGGCGTCTGAAGACCTTGCGGGAAGAAGTCGGAAGTGCCTTCCCACGCGGCCAGCCACGGATCAATGTTGAAGAGCTGTCCCCGGTCGGAGAACGTGACCGAGTGCGACGCGCCGAGCTCAAAGATGTCGGGCGGAGCGTCACCGGCGAAGGCCGTAAGAATCGTCTCGATGTTCTTGGCCCAGGTCAGCCAGCGGTGCTCGATCTTGATCGAGGGGTTTGCGGCCTCGAAGTCGGGATAGATCTTCTCTTCGTGCACCTTCTTGGTGTCATCGTTCTGGTTGACGATCCAGACCGAGATTGTGACCGCCTCCTCTTGCGCAGGCGCTTCCGGAGCGGCTGTCGCTACGGGAGCCTCGGTCGCGGCCTTGGTGGCGGCCGGGGCCATCGCTTCCTCTTCTTCCTCGCCGCATCCGGCAAGGGCCGCGGTCCCGGCGAGGGCGATCGTTCCGACCAAACCGGCGCGCAGCAGACCGCGCCGGCTCAGCTTTCTCGGACCAGTCCGTCCAAACTCAGTGTCTGTTTCACTCATGAACCTAAATGTTCCTCCTCACTCTTACCGCCCGAATTCGAACGTTGGCGGGGCGGTATCTACGGTAACGGACGCCTGCTGACCGCGAACGCATTAGCGGTCGAGCGTTGGCAACTACAAAAGAATCCGGATACCCCCCCCTTTTCTGCAACTAGGCTGAACTCTCGATTTTCATCGCAGCCTCTGTACCCGTTGGTGCACTGATGGTAGCAGATTTTATCGAGGTTAAACCTGTGAAACACCAAGCGTTCGCGGCGGTTGCCGATCAGATGCTGCGCAATCGCACCGATCGGTGGGCGATCGATGGTACGTCAGATAACTAGCCCTTGATGCCTGTAAGCGAAATGCCTTCGATGAAGTATCGCTGGGCGAAGAAGAAGAGCAGCAGAGGAGGCAACATTACCAACACCGAGGCCGCCATCAACTGGTTCCATTCGACTTCGGTCTGGGTCTGGTACTGCAAGAGTCCCTGCACAACCGTGAAGTTGGCAGTCTTACTCAGGTATACGACCGGCTGCAAAAGCGCGTTCCAGTGAGCCTGCATGGAAAAGATGGCGATGGTGGCGAGCGCGGGGTACATCTGCGGAACTATGAGCCGCGCGTAGATAGTGCCGGGCCCCGCGCCGTCGATAGTGGCCGCC
>JAPOVO010000156.1 GCA_026708165.1 Chloroflexota bacterium
CGATATATCGATCAGGTGACTTTCTCGACCTCTGCGCGGGGCCTCACCTAGAGCACACGGGCAAGGTGGGGCCGTTCAAACTGCTGTCCATAGCGGGAGCTTACTGGAAGGGCAGTGAGAAGAACCCTCAGCTTCAGCGCATATATGGCACATGTTTTCCCACGCAGGCCGAGCTAGACCGTCACCTGGAGCTTCTGGAAGAAGCACGGTCTCGTGATCACAGGACTCTGGGGCTTGTGCTTGACTTGTTTACCGTGAACGAGCTTGTGGGGCCGGGACTTGCCCTGTGGCATCCGAACGGCGGCAGGGTCAGAGAGATCATCGAGGACTTCTGGCGTGCCGAGCACCGGCGCCGGGGGTACGAACTGGTGTTTTCTCCGCACATAGGTCGCGCCGAACTGTGGGATACGAGCGGGCATACTCGCTGGTTTGCGGATGACATGTTTCCGCCGATGGAGCTCGAGACTCAGTCGTATGTCAACAAGCCCATGAATTGCCCGTTTCACATCCAGATATACAAATCACGGACGCGCAGCTACCGTGAGTTGCCGCTGCGTTGGGGGGAGCTGGGAACGGTCTATCGCCACGAGCGTTCGGGAGTCCTGCACGGCATGTTGCGAGCGCGCGGATTCACGCAAGATGACGCTCACCTCTTCTTAAGGCCAGACCAGCTCGTGGACGAAATACTCGGCGTACTCGATCTGGAGCTGTTTTTCCTGAAGCAGTTTGGATATGAGGACCTTAGGTTCACGTTGAGCGTTCGCGACGAGTCCAACAAGGAACACTATGCCGGAACGGACGAAGTTTGGGAGCTTGCTGAGCGGGCGCTCGCCAACGCCCTCAACGAGAAGGAGCTTGAATATACGCGCGCGGAAGGCGAGGCGACTTTCTACGGACCGAAGATCGACACCCACTTAAGCGACGCGCTCGGCCGTCTTTGGCAAGGCCCAACGATACAGGTTGACTTCAACTTGCCGGAGCGCTTCGACATCGTGTACGAAGGGCAAGACGGCGTCCGGCACCGTCCGGTGATGGTACATCGCACGATCCTAGGATCGATGGAGCGGTTCGTTGCGGGTTTGGTCGAGCATCACGCCGGCGCGTTTCCCGTCTGGCTTGCGCCTGAGCAGGTACGGGTAATCAACATCGCCGACCGCCACCTCGACTATTGCCAAAGTGTGGTCGCGGCGTTGCGGGAGGCTGGACTTAGGGCCCAGCTCGACGCACGAACCGAGCGGATGAATCTCAAGATCCGCAGGGCCCAGTGGCAGAAGACGCCTTACATGCTGATCGCCGGCGACCGGGATATTGCCGCAGAGAAGGTCTCCGTACGGCTCCGGTCGGGACAGGATCTTGGAGCGATGGACCTAGCAGACTTCATAGAGACTGCGGTCAGGGTTAACGCCGAGCGGATGGCGGGCTACGGATTCGACGAGTGACCGTAAAGTCGCAAGTCGGGACAGGGTCGCCGAGCCGACGGAACGCGTCCCCTCGCGTGCGGGGACGCGGGACCCTGGCTACGCCGGGATCCGCAAACCTCTTCAGGCTGGATCCCGCCGCTTTGCAGCCGCGCCTTTTGAAGACATACGAGGAACTGCTGGGTGTTCACGGACCGCAGGGCTGGTGGCCGGGCAGACACTCGTTCGAGGTTTGCGCGGGCGCAATACTTGTCCAGAATACAGCTTGGACTAACGCCCGCAAGGCGCTGGACAACTTGCAGCGCGGCGGAGCCGATTCGGTGCTTGGGGTACTGACTCTGTCTGAGGCGAAGCTTGCGGATCTGATTCGTCCGTCGGGCTACTACAACCAGAAGGCCGCGAAGCTGGCGGGCTTTTGCGATTACGTGGCTGACAATTACGGGGCAGATCTGGAACGGTTCTTGAGCTTGCCTCGGGACCGTCTGCGCGCTGAGCTACTGAGTCTCTGGGGCATTGGAGCGGAAACCGCCGATTCGATCATTCTCTACGCCGCCCGGCAGCCGTCCTTCGTGATAGATACTTACACTGTCCGGTTCCTGGCGCGCTTGGGGATCGTTCCCCGCGATGTCAAGAGGGACGAGCTGCGGACATCTGTCATGGACGCTCTGCCTGAAGACGTGGAGCTGTATGCCGAAATGCACGCGCTGATAGTCCAACATGGAAAGCGGTTTTGCGGGACGTCGCCTCGCTGCGGAGACTGTCCCCTGATTGGGTCGTGCGACTTCGGTCAGTCAACCGGGGTCGTTGGCGCGCGTCCGGCGAGCCGTAACGATTTCGACGTCGATCAGTGGACCGGAACATGACGGCGTGGGCTGTATGGAACGCTGCAAGAGAGAGGCCGTCCGCCGGCGGAGGGATGAAGCTGCAACTTGAGGTATAGAGAACTTGGCAGGCACGGCTTAAGAGTGTCGGAAGTAGGTCTGGATACCCGCCAGATGGGTGGGACAGTTTGGATAGAAGGCTCCGGAATGCCGAAGCCCTACGGTTTCGGGCAGGTCGGCGACATCGAATTACTCGGAATAGTCTAACG
>JAPOVO010000443.1 GCA_026708165.1 Chloroflexota bacterium
GCTTCCAAATATCTGGAAGCCATCGTTTCCGCTCGCCTATGCCCTGGCGTTCGTGGTGCTCCAGCGCGCAGCGCGTTGCGAGCGCCGCAGGTGGCCGGAGGTCCTCACGCTCGCCGTGCTGGTCGGCTTCATCGGACTTACTTCGTCATCACTCGCCCCAATCGTGCTGTACCTGTGGGCGGGTCTCGAAGCAATTCGTTTCGTGCGGTCGAGGCGCTCCGGATGGGAGCGCGCGGATTTGATTCGGCCGGCCACGGGGTTGGTGCTAGCTGCGCTTCTGATGGGAGTTGGGGGCGGGGTGTTCACGACGGCGCTAACCGGTTCGTCGTCGGGCCTTTCACTCGGATGGAGCCGCAGCGCGGAGAGCTGGAATCAAATGGGATCGTTCGACCCGCGGCCCGGCGGTGTCGCCGTCCTCGGGCTTGGTCCGCTGGCCGTCGCCGGGATCGCAGCGCTGATGGCCTGGCGAGACCGGTTGGTGTTGGCGTTAATCGCGGGCGCGTTCGTACTGATAATCGCCGTGTTGGTGCTGCGTCATGACCCGGCACCGTATGACCTGGGCCGCCTGGCAGGTCACGCCCGCAACTTTGCGCTGTTCGCACTTTTGCTTGCGCTAAGCGCCCGTCTACACGATCTCAGGTCCCGCCGGCGCTACGCCGCCGGCGCCGTGCTCGCGGCCCTTGTCGTCTGGCCGACGATCTCGGCGCCGATCAGCAATGTCCGCCTGGCGATGGGGCGGGGAATCGATCTGGCCAACGCCGGGATTGCCGCGCAAACGGACGGCGGATGGTTCGCGGGACGTTACAAGATGCGGGGCGTGCCCGAAGACATCGCGACGTACATTCAAGAACATATCGCGGTCGACGCGCGCGTGTTCTCGCCACGCTCACATGAAATGACATACGCCACGGGCCGCCCGAACGCATCGGGATTCGACGGCCTCGTCCATATCCTGGCTAAGAAAGGGCCCGCGTACCTGGACGTCCGCGGTTTTCTTGAACCGGCGGCTGTGAGGCGGCGTGGTTTCGAGTACGTCCACGCGCCGGAGTCGTGGGTGGAGAATCTGCCCAGCGGGGCGGCTGAGCGACTCAACGATCCGAGTCTATTTGAGCTTCTGGTCCGTAACGAGTCCGAGAGCCTCTACCGAGTATTGCCTGAGTTCCTTAACCTCGACGCGCCGCCAGCGCCGGAGTCGTACGAGGCCCTGCGACAGGCTGTTCCAGCATCCACCACTGTTTTCCTGTCCCCGATATCCGAGTCGGAGCTTTCGGCCCAAGCCGCACATCCGCAGTTGTCGACCGGTGGAGTTCGAGCCCAGCGATTGGTCTTGACGCGCACCGCACACGCGCTTTCCCACGCCCGGTTACTCGGCACCATAGATCCGTCAACGCTGAATTTGCGGACGCCCTGGAAGGCCGAGCCGCTTGGGGAAGGAATACCTGACCTGGTCATCATGCCGCTGGGTTTTGCGCCCTGGATGTTCCCCGCCGCCTCGCGAGAGCCGATCTGGTGGAACGACGAGACCGCCGTCTACGCGCTCGGTGGGTCCGTCGAACCCATCATGCGGTCTCCGCCGGTAGAGCCGCTGCAATTCATGGTCCGGGTCTCGGACGCAAGCGAGGCCGATGGACGAATCACCTTCACCGCCGCCTTCGACGACGGCGGGCTGGACCAGTGGTCGGGTCAGGACTGGGTTGTCGTCGCCATCGACGACTCTCCGTTGGGGTTTCCAACCCAGATCGTTACCGGCGACAGCTGGACCGTTAACACAATCTGGTTTTCGGGTCAGATTCTGCCCGACCGCGAAGCATCGTCTCTAACGTATGCGGTTGATCTACTCGCGCCCAGCATGGCGTTTCGATTTGGGCACGACGCATGGACTCCCGCCGGAGCGTCGGAAGGCGGAGCGCCCCCAGGCATATACGTGCTCGCCATGCGCCTGCGGCACGAATTCGAGCCGAATCAGTGGCGTGACGCCGCCATAATTCCAGTGCTCAGGATCACCGTCTCCGAGACGGGCGAGGTCTCGTATCAGGTCCATAAGGACGCGGGCGGCCGGGCGGCGGATTGATGGAGTCACGAACCAGGTGACTTCTTCACAAAGGCATGATGGATAGTCGAGCCGGACAACTGGTGGAGTGGGCGGGGCGTCTATTTCCGATTGGGGCCGGCCGGTCGTGACGGCGCAGGCGGCTACCAAAATGAGGCCATGTCGATGACCGTTGATCCGTCCATAGTGCCTGGCTTGCTTTTCCTACTGGCGGAGCTAGCCGCGCTGGCCGGAGTCGGCTATGTCATCGTGCGGGTGGCACTGCGAGAGACCGACCAACGCGTTGCGCTGGCGCAGGGACTGGTCGTGGGACCGGCGATCTGGGGCGTGGTCGTCAACCTGGTGATGTACGCGCTGCCGGGAATGCCCGGGGCGATTGCCGGTTGGGTGTTTGTGCTGGCGCTGGCCGCAGTGCTGGTCTGGCGCTCTCCGAATCCGCTTCGGCCGC
>JAPOVO010000116.1:0-9480 GCA_026708165.1 Chloroflexota bacterium
TTCCAATCGATGGCTGTTTGAGTCAAGGCGTCATTCCAGAGTCGGCGGACATGGACGGCGATTGTATCACCAGAAGGATTGCCAGCGACCCCCGCGTGTCCGAGTTGTCTAACGGAGGGCGAACCGCGTGCCGGGGCGGCTGGGGCCTCCAAGCTGGTCAATGAGAACGTGCGGCATCGATCCGTCGACGACGTGTGTCTCGCCAACGTCCCCCAGCGGCGCGAGCGCCGCCTCGACTTTGGGGATCATCCCGCCGGAAATGGTGCCTTCATGGCGAAGCTGTCGCGCAATCCGCGGTGTCACCTTGTCGATGGGTTCTCCCGACGCGTCGAGGACTCCACGGACGTCGGTTACGAAAACAAGGCTGGCCGCGCCAAGCGCCGCCGCTATCTCTGAGGCGACGGTGTCGGCGTTCACGTTGTACATCTGACCGTTCCGGTCAGCCGCTATCGGCGCGACCACGGGGACCATTTCCGACTCGACCAAGCGGTCGAGCAAGAGCGTTTTCACCGCGACGATTCTGCCAACCAGGCCCAGTCCGGGCGGGTGAGTCTCCGGCTCGACCAGCACTAGACCACCGTCCGCTCCCGAAATGCCCACGGCCCTCAGTCCCAGGCTGGCAAAACGTGAGACGATTTCCTTGTTCACTTTTCCGGCAAACACCATCACTGCCACTTCAAGCGTTTCGGCGTCGGTTACGCGCAGGCCATCGACGAATCTGGTTTGGTGTCCAGCCAGTTTGAGCCAGTGCGAGAGAGCCTTACCGCCGCCGTGCACGACCACCACTTTTACGCCCTCGGTTCTGAGCCGGACGATGTCTTCGAAAATCGAAGCGGATGCCGCTTCGTCGCTGCCGCCGATCTTGATTACCACGAACTTTCCTCGGTAGCCGCTGAGATCGGTAGCTGCGATAGCCGCCGACTCCGTCTGCGTGCCGGCAGTCCGCGCAGCCGTCACGTCGTGTATTCCGCGTTGATCTCGACGTATTCCTTGCTCAGGTCGCATCCCCAGGCGACGGCGGACGCAGGTCCCACACCCAGGTCGATCACGATCTCGGACTCGGCCCCGTCGAGGTAACGGGAGGCGTCGGCTTCGGGATACTGCAGGGGCACGCCGCCGCCGAACACCCGGTAGGGGCCGACCCAGACGTCGGTCCGGTCGGGATCGAAATTGACTCCGCTGTAGCCCGCAGCGCAGAGAATCCGACCCCAGTTGGGATCGGATCCATGAATCGCGCATTTCAGCAAGCTAGACGTGGTGACGCAGCGGGCAATGGTTCGAGCCTGCGTCGTCGAGGACGCGCCCCGGACGTTCACGGCGAAGACCTTGGTAACTCCTTCGCCTCCCCGGACGATCTCCTTGGCCATTTGCACAGACAGTCCGCCGAGAGCGTTACTGAACTGTTCGACCACGGCAGGGTCCGGCCCGATAGTCACGCCCGACGCGCCGTTAGCGAGAACCAACACGGAGTCGTTGGTGGACGAGTCGCCGTCGATGGAGATCATGTTAAAGCTGTCGTCGACGGTCTTTACCAGGATTGCCTTAAGCAGATCGGGGGCGATGGCGGCATCGGTAGTGAGGAAGGCAAGCATGGTCGCCATTCTGGGGTGAATCATCCCCGCGCCCTTGCACATTCCGCCTATCCGCACGGGGCCTGCGGGTGTGTCAATCTCGATGGCGGCGTACTTGGGGAATGTGTCGGTAGTCATGATGGCTTCGGCGGCCATCGGTCCTCCGTCCGGCGTAAGTTCCAGACTGCCGATTCCATTCTCGATCTTGTCCATCGGAAGCCTGTGGCCGATAACACCAGTGGAGCAGACGAGGACCAGGTCGGAAGATATCCCTACTCGGGAAGCCATGGCGGAGGCCATCCGCATGGTGTCCTCGAATCCGCCCTGGCCGGTGCAGGCGTTGGCTATTCCGCTGTTGCAAACAACCGCCTGAGCCTGTCCCCGTCCGACGACGGCGCGGTTGTAGCGAATGGAAGGCGCTTTGACCACGTTAGTGGTAAAGACCCCGGCCGTAGAGCATGGTCCAGCCTCGGAGAAAACGCCGGACAGGTCGGAATTACCGGACGGCTTGATGCCGGCCACCCCACCCCCGGCGACGAAACCTGACGGCGCAGCGATTCCACCTTCGACCGGTTTGCAGTTGTCGAGCAAGGTAGTAGTCCTAGGGGTAGACCGGAGGGGCCGAAAGCCCCACGGTTTCTTCGATTCCCATCATTATGTTTGCGTTTTGCAGCGCCTCGCCGGCGGCTCCCTTGACCAGATTGTCGAGAGCGGCGGTGACGATCAGGACGTCTTCCGTCTCGTTGAGCGTAGCGTTGAGCGCGCAGTAGTTGCTCGAATAAGTCCATTTGGTTCTTGGCGGAGCGTCCGTGACCAGTACGAAAGGATCGTCCGCGTAGACGGACCGGTACAAGTCCGAAAGTTGGGTAGGCGTGACGGATTGATTCAGCGTGGCGTAGCAGGTGGTGAGGATGCCGCGAGTCATGGGCACAAGGTGCGGCACGAACGTGACGGAGACTTCCGTCCCGGCGATTGCGGAGAGTTCCTGCACCATTTCGGGAACGTGGCGGTGCCCACGCACGGCATAAGCGTGAACGCTCTCATTCACCTCTGAATAATGATTGTCAAGACGTAACGAGCGTCCTCCACCGGAAACGCCGGACTTCGCATCGACGATAAACGAATTTTCCACGAGTCCGTCGGCGACGGCGGGCGCCAGGGCGAGGATGGCGGCGGTGGGATAGCACCCAGGGTTACCTAGGATTCTTGTCTGGGATATTTTCGACCTGTGAAGCTCGGTTAGGCCATAGACGGCGTCGTCGAGAAGCTCTGGGGCCGGGTGCGGCACGCCGTACCACTTCTCGTAGATGGCGGCGTCTTTGAGGCGGAAATCGGCGCTAACGTCGATCACCGGAACACCCCGCCGAATGAACGGAAGCAGCGCTTCGGCAGAAGCGGCGTGAGGCAGGCAGGAGAAGACGATATCGACATCGGTCTCGATCGTTTCTGTAAGCCGCATCCGGCTCAGCCGCGATCCACACGGCAGGCCAGCCACGTGGGGGAATACGTGGCCGAAAGGATCGCCGGCGTGCGACCTCGCGGTAATCGCGGTTATCTCGGCTTGGGGGTGACCCGACAGTAGACGAATCAGATCAAGCCCGAAGTAGCTGGTCCCGTTGATTATTCCGACCTGCATCCACCGAACTCCCAAGTGAAACTCCGATTATAACGATGGTGCGGTGTTGTCTCCGTCCATAGGAAACGGGGCCATTAGAATTCGTTGGAAACCAGACCGGAGGCGAGCGATGCAGGCAATCAAGATAAGTTGGAATAGTGAGTTGGAGTTGAATGCGGACCTTTCGGACACCGCGACGGCCAGGGCGATAGCCGACGCCCTTCCAATCGAAACGAGAATCAGCACCTGGGGCGACGAGCATTATTTTGGGATTCCGGTGCAGGCCGATGCGGAACCCGGGGCGAGCGCCGCCGTGGAGCTTGGCGATCTGGCTTACTGGCCGCCCGGCAACGCCTTTTGCGTATTTTTCGGGCCGACCCCCGCAAGTCACGGCCCCGACGACATTCGAGCGGCGAGTCCGGTGAACGTGGTCGGCCGTCTGCGGTCGACGCCCGTCGAGGAATTGCAGGCGATAAGGTCGGGTTCGACGGTGAGGATAGAAGCCCTGGACGAATAAGCCACCAGCGTAAGCCCCGCTGTGGCGAGGCGGCCAAATCCCGGGCTAGAGCTTGATATCGGAAACCGGCAGAAACATGTCGATCAAATCGACGAACTTGCCCTTGTAAAGAGCATATTCGGGACGGCGCCCGCATTCCCGGAATCCGAACTTCGCATACAGGTGAATAGCGCGCGGGTTGTTGGCGAGGACGCCGAGGAAGAGCATACGCAGGTCGAGCCTGTGTATCTCGGAGAAATGCGCGCGCATTAGCGCCGTTCCAAGTCCGCAGTCCCGCCAGCCCTTCGACACGGCGGTGGCTAGCTCGGCGCAATGGGTGTGCCGGCCGCGTTGCCTGTCGATGCCCATGTGAGCGACGAATCGACCGCGCGAGTCCTGCGCGTAGAGGTGCAGCGCGTCGCCAGATTCGATGCGCACCAGCATGTTCTGCAGGAACTTCTCTTCGTCCTCAAGCGTGACACGGGCCGAGGGCGGCGCCGCGATAAAAGTGTCTTCCGCGACGAGCTCGGTGAACCAGTCGAGGATTCGCTTCGCGTCGCTAGGACCAGGCGAGCGGAACACGACTTTCCTGCCATCGCGAAGTGAGATTTCTTTTCTGTAGTCCTTCATTGGTTTGGGTATACGCGGCTCATTGCGTTGATGAAATTCTTGTAGACGCACTGATGCTCCCACACCATTCGATTGACGCCCAGACGCCGCCACGATTTCGGCGTGAAGTATGCGGAGACTTCCGCTTCGGATCCGGTGCCGGCGACCCATTGCAGCCAGTGCAAGTTGTCGGACTGCAAAAGCCAGTGAGCAATGGTCTCCAACCCGGGATCTCCGACGAGGCGGGCGTGATTCATGGCGACAACCATAAGACGGAAAACGGCTTGCTGGAGGTCGTTTCCAACGAAGAACTCCTGCCCGCCGTGGAGTCCGGCCCAGGTGACCGGAAACGGCGGGAGTGGGATGTCGTGGCTTTGCGGGCCGAGCGCGGCGACTGCCTCGCCGGGAGTGAGGCATCGAACGCCGCGCCGCCTCAGTGCGCCGGGCAGCTGCGCGAGGAACTCGAAGATGCCGCTGCCGTGGTCGTGGTGATGACCGAACGTTTCGAAGTCCCAGGCGAGGGTGACGACGTCGCCCTCGACCTCCGCTATCGCTTTGGCATAGTCGCTCGCCGTTAGCGGCCAGCCGTCCCAGCTCTCGTTTGAGAACCTGTATCCGACGTCGTCGCTGAGATCGAAATGCCTAACCAGAATCTCTGGCCCGCCGCCGGAATGGTAAAGGTGTGCAGCGGAACGCCAATCCATCACCCAGGGGCGTCCATCCATGAACGTTCCCGAGAACCCGGCCGCTTCGATAGCGGCGTAGATATCCGACGACATCATCATCTCGGTGGTGTCGGTTATCGCCGGTTCGACTCCGAAGATGGTCTTCATGCGGGATTTCATTTCGTGCATCAGGCGAATGAAGAGCCGGATATCGAAAAGGAGCGAAACGCCGTGGTACGGCTCGACGCCTATCAGCTCGGCGTTGGGATGAGCTACTAAAGCCTGGAAGTCGTCGAGGAGGTCCGGATGCCATATTTCAAACTGCCTCAGTGCGGACATCGAAAACCCGATACCCAGCTTCATCCCCTCTTCAAGCATTCGACGCCATGTATCGCAGGCGGGCTTGTAGCTCCATTTGGCGATGATGTCGAGATAGTGTTTGTCGAGCTCATGATCAAACAGCAAGCACTCGATTTCCTGGGGCGTTGCGTCCTTGGGGATGGGCCGGGCGGGCAGGCGGACCCGTCGAGGCTGGTGAACGAGCGAGTAGATTACGAGATTCTCAGCCAGCGTTTCGCGGCTCCAAGCCCTGCCTGATTGCCATCAGCGGCAGTTTTTTGAGCATTATTTCGATGGAATTATCCCAGGTGAAAAGGGCCGCCAGCTCACGACCTTTCCGGCGGATAGCAGCGCTCCAGTCCGGGGCATTACGCAAGGCGACCGCTATTGAGGCGATCTCCTCGCCGGAACCGGTATCCAGAACCGCCGAGTTCTGGCCGGAAATGGCGTAATCCTCGCCGGTCGACCCCACGTAGGCTACGCCGCCAGCGGCCATGGCCTCCAGACCCACGATGCCGAACGGTTCGTAAAGGCTGTTGGCCAGCGTCCCGTCGGCCGCGGCGTAAAGAGCGGGAAGCGCGTCGTCCGGAATGAAAGTCCGAATGTCGATCACATCGGCGTCCGCCTCGACCTCACCTAGCGATCCGGCCATGTCGCTTATGGACGAGCTGTCGAGATGGACCTGGTCCACGCGCAAACCCAGCCGTTCGGCGTGTCCCAGGAATTCGTCGCGGTGGAGCTCGCGCAGCCCTCCCTTGAAGACCAGCTTGGCACGGATGTCCCGGCGCTTCAGTTCGGCGACGGCATCGGCGGACTCCAGCCAGCCCTTGTCGGGGTCCATACGTCCGATTTTGAAGAAGAAAATGTCGGCGGACACTGCGTCTTTGAGAGAAAGCACATCGGACGCCGAGGGCGGTTCCAGATGCTTCGCAGAGATGCCGTTCGGGATAACGAGCGCGTCATAGCCGAGAGCTCGAATCTGGTGTTTGACGTACCGGCTTACGGCGGTGATCTGCGCCGTGTACTGCACGCGTCCCCAGTTGATGCGGTCGAAGGACATGTCATTGTTGGCGTTCCACATCAATATGCACTCGCCGCGCAGACCGTGGAAGTGCAGCGAGTCGCTCAGGCGGTTCAAGGCGTCGGCGGTCTGCCAGTCCTCGGCGATGACCGCCACGCGCTTGCCTGCGGCGATTGCGGGCCTCACGACGAACTCAGTAACGTGCCAGGGAATCGATTCCTGGTAATCGAGGACCTTCCAGTTTTCGTTCTCGTAGACGCCGCCCCGGTGGTAGCGGCTTTGCCACTGGCACCAGCGGTTCAGCTTGAGGTTTCCGTCAACGCGCTCCTCGTAGTTAGGAAGATCGGGGTCGCCCAGGAAGAAGAGATGCGTAGTGAACCCTTTTTGGGCCATGGCTTCGGTCAAGTTGGTCACTCTAACGCCGAGGCCGCCTGCCTGCGAATACGGCTGGTCGGGACCCTCGAAAGACAGAATTACGAACTCGAGGTTTGCGGGGGTGAAGTTGTACAAGTTCGAGCCAGTATGCAGCGAGTGTCGAAACGGCGTCCGGTAACTCCGGCATACTACCGCGAGTGAACAGAATAATCGGAACTTGTCGTGGTTAAGTCCTCGACGGACCATCGCGCCCGAGTCGGAGAAGGAGTCGCGGCGACGGCGGGGCTGCTCGTCATTTTCTACCTTACCAGCCGCGTTCTGGGGTTCGTCAGACAGGCCGTAATTGCCTCACTGTTTGGCGTGGGGCCTGAAGCGGACGCCTGGTATGCGGCGTTCCGCATCCCGGACACGCTGTTTACGTTGTTCGCCGGAGGAGCGCTGGTCTCGGCGCTGATCCCGGTATATACGCGGTACAGGGATTTTCGCGATCCGGAGGACCTCCGGCGGCTGGCGACGGGTCTGTTCAATCTGGTCGCCGTCTTCATGATCGTGGTCGGCGCGCTTGGCGCGGTGTTCGCTCAGCCGCTGACCGACTTGATAGTCCCTGGATTTGACGATTCCACCAAGGAGTTGACGGCCAGGGCCACGCGTTGGCTGATGCTTTCGCCGCTGCTGCTCGGCTTCGCCGCGGTGGCGAAGGGGATAAGCCAATCGGAGCGCCGGTTCCTGATTCCTGCCGCCGGGCCGGTGTTCTACAACGTCGGAACGATAACCGGGGGAATTCTGTTGGCGGGTCAGCACGGGATCATGGGACTGGTGTGGGGAACCGTGGCGGGAGCGCTGATTCATCTGGCCATCCAGCAGGTTGGACTTGCGCGGATCGGCATCACGTTCCCGTTTTCAAAAGTGGTCGCGCACCCGGGCGTAGTTCGTGTGATCTCGCTGATGATCCCGAGGTTGCTGGGTTTCGCGGTGATCCAGGTCAGCTTCTTCTTCGTCAACTTCCTTGCTTCGCTCATCGGGCCGGCTTCCGTATCGGCGCTGGCCAATGCGTGGCTCTTGCTGCTGTTTCCGGTGGGAGTGCTAGCGATACCGTTCGCAGAAGCGTCGCTGCCCACGTTCTCGTCGAGATGGGCGCGAGGAGACCGGGACGGACTGGCGCGCGAGTACCACTGGGCGCTGCGGCGAGTATTGTTTTTGGTTGTCCCGGCGTCCGTAGGCCTAGGAGTTTTGGCGGAGCCTGTTATGTCCGTTCTTTTCGAACGCGACGCGTTCGATGCGGCCGCCACTGCGCTTACGGCGGGAGCGCTCGTTTTCTACTCCGTTGGTCTGGCGGGGCACGGATCGGTGGAGGTGCTGGCCCGCGCTTTCTACTCCATGCAAGACACCAGGACTCCGGTAATCATCGGCAGCGTCTCCATCGGGCTACACATGCTGGTCTCGTGGCTGCTTTCGCTCTCCATGGGGATAAACGGGCTGGCGCTGGGCGTGTCGGTGGGAGTGCTGGTAGAGATGGTGTTGCTGTATGCCGTGCTTCGCCGCAGGCTTCCGACGGGGGCCTACGATCGGGCAACGTCGCTGTCGGCGGCGCGGACGCTGGCAGCGTCGGCTTTGATGGGAGTCACGGTGTTTGGAGCGGTCTGGTATACGTGGGAGGGCGGCTCGACGCTGCCGAATCTCGGACTACTCATAGGCTATATGGCGCTCGGCGCGGCGGTTTTCTCGATAGTCGCGGGAGCGTTGGGATCGGAAGAGCTGTTTGCACTGGTCCGGAGAGTCCGAGAGAGGCTCTCCTCGTGGAAGCCGTACCGGACGCGCAATACCTGAACTAGAATCGGCAAATGAGCGCCAATATCCCTCAAACCAACATACGCAATTTCTGCATCATCGCGCATATTGACCACGGCAAGTCGACGCTGGCGGACCGGATGCTCGAGATAACCCAAACGGTTTCCCGTCGGCAGATGCGTTCCCAACTGATGGACATGCTGGACCTGGAGCGAGAACACGGCATCACGATAAAGGCCAAGGCCGTCAGAATGATCTATGAGTCCCCGGACCGGGAGAGGTTTCAGCTGAATCTGATAGACACTCCAGGTCACGTCGACTTCTCGTACGAGGTTTCCAGGGCGCTCGCGGCCTGCGAGGGGGCGGTGCTGCTGGTGGACGCGTCCCAGGGAATAGAAGCTCAGACGATTGCCAATACGTACATGGCCATGGAGCTCGACCTGGAGATAATCCCGGTGGTCAACAAGATCGACATGGCGACCGCCCGCACCGAAGCGGTTATAGGAGAGATCAGCGAGATCCTTGGATACGACGAACCAGACATCCTGGCGATTTCCGCCAAGACGGGAGATGGTGTGCTGGACGTAATCGAAGCGATAAGAGACCGGATCCCGCCGCCGCCGGGAGCCCGGTCCAAGTCGCTGCGGGCGCTGGTGTTCGACTCAAGCTATGACCCGCATCGGGGAGTTATGGCCTACGTGCGTGTGGTGGACGGTTCCGTGTCCGCTCACGACTCCATCCATCTGAGCGGCACGAAAAAGCAGGGGGAGGCGCTAGAGGTCGGCATTTTCAGTCCCGAGTTCACGCCCGTGGACAGCCTGTTCCCCGGAGAAGTCGGTTATGTCGGGACCGGTCTGAAAGATGTTCACGACTGTCCTGTCGGCGACACGATCGTAAAGAGCGGCGACACGACTTCGGTTGCTTTACCAGGATATAAGCCAGCCAAGCCTGATTGCAGTCTTTCTTGCGATGTGGGTTTCAGCTATTTTTTATGTTTCCGT
>JAPOVO010000116.1:9490-26430 GCA_026708165.1 Chloroflexota bacterium
TCCCGGAGAAGTCGGTTATATCGGGACAGGTCTGAAAGACGTTCATGACTGTCCTGTCGGCGACACAATAATTAAGAGCGGCGACGTGTCGTCGAATGCTTTACCGGGTTATAAGCCGGCAAAGCCGATGGTGTTTGCGGGTTTCTACACCGAGGACCCCGGCGACTATTACGGGCTGCGGTCGGCCCTCGAAAAGCTGAGGCTGAGCGATTCGGCGCTGGTGTTTACCCCGGAGGACTCAGGTGCCCTTGGGTTCGGATTTCGAGTCGGATTTCTTGGGCTACTGCACATGGGGATCGTCCGCGAACGGCTCGAAAGGGAGTACGACCTCGCGCTGGTAACGACCAACCCAAGCGTTCAATACAGGGTCGAAACGGTCGATGGCGAGACGATTGAGGTTGATGGTCCGGGAAACATGCCGGATCGCGGCAGGGTTGCCGAAGTCAGGGAACCCTGGGCGGACCTGAGCATAGTCACCCCATCCGAATACATCGGCGCAGTAATGGAACTGGTGAGACAAAGCCGGGGCGAGCACGGAACGATCGAGTACCTGGAGCCTAAGCGAGTGCTGCTGACGTTCAAGACACCACTGTCGGAGCTTCTGATCGACTTCTTTGACAGGCTCAAGTCCGTGTCCCGCGGCTACGCGTCGATGGACTATTCGGTCACGGAGTACAGGCTGACGGACGTGGTCCGAATCGACATTCTCGTAAACGGCAACGTCGTCGACGCTCTCTCGACCGTCGCCAACCGAACCAATTCCCAGAAGATCGGCAGAGAGCTGACGCAGCGGCTGCGGAAGCTGATTCCGAGGCAGATGTTCCAGGTGGCAGTGCAGGCGGCCATCGACGGGAAGATCATTGCGCGGGAAACGGTGCCGGCCGTTCGCAAGGACGTTTTGGCGAAGTGCTACGGTGGCGATGTGACGCGAAAACGCAAGCTCCTGGAACGGCAGCGGGAAGGCAAGAAGCGAATGAAACGGCTCGGCAACGTGGAAATCCCGCAAGAGGCGTTTACGGCAGTCCTGGGGCGCTAGAGCCAACCGGACCGGTGGGGGCTTATACTCTCGTTGTCTTGAAGGGGAGGCCATACTTGGGCGGAGGGCGCCTGTATGGTTTGGCAGATCAGTGGATTCGGTGACGAGATAACCGATCTCTTCCCCGAGCAGCTCCGGCACATGTCCGAGCTTGGCATTCCTTTTATTGAGATTCGCCAGTTCCAGCTTCCTGGCGGCGATAAGAAAGTAATAGTTGACGCGACTTCCGAGGACCTCGACGGCATAGCCTCAGCGTTGGCTGAAGCCGGTATGAGATGCTCGGCTATTGGGTCACCGGTGGGCAAGTATCAAATAGAGGCGCCGTTCGAGGGCGACTTAGAGCGGTTTCGCGGAGCGCTGCGCGCAGCGCTCCGGCTGGAAGCGCCTTATATCCGAATCTTCTCTTACTATCCGCCGGAAGGCGGGGACATCCGGGCGCATCGCGACGAGGTAATGCGACGGCTTGGAGAGCTGTGCAAGGTGGCCCGCGATGAGGCGCCAGGAGTGACGCTGGCTTTGGAGAACGAGTCGGACCTTTATGGCGAGACGCCGGAAGGCTGTCTGGACATACTGCAAACGGTGGACTCGTCGAATCTCGGAATGGCCTTTGATCCCTGCAATTTTGTTGTGGCTGGTGTCGATCCGATGACGCAAGCGTGGCCGCTGCTTAAGGACAACGTACGGTATTTCCATGTGAAAGACGCAACGGAGGACCACACGATGGTGCCGGCGGGACACGGCCTTGCAAACTGGAAGGCGCTGCTGGAGGAGGCGGAGGCGGAACAGATTGGCGACTATCTGTCGCTGGAACCGCATTTGAAGGTACGCGCCAAGAGCTACGGGGTTACGGGTCCCGAACTCTTTGCGACAGCCAAAGAGGCTCTTGATGAACTACTGGGTGGTACTGCCTAGGTAGAAGGGAACCGCCTGAACGACGGTCGCTCGCGAATCGTGAATCTGAGATGGCCGATTAACGCTAAAGGAGGGAGGCGGCTGCTTGCCGCAGCGGCGATATTTGCGCTCGCGGCATGTGCTGAAGCGGAAGCTGGCGTGACGCAATCGATATTCGAACCGGTTCCTGACCGAAGTCCGGCGGCGATGGAGGCGCCGGTTTCACTGGTCGAGGAAGAGCAGCCAACTACCGACATGCCGCCTAGAAGGACGCCGCCACCTCCGGTAGTCATCCCAACTCCGACACCGCTACCTACACCTATCCCCACCCCGACCGCCACCCCGATACCGACTCCTACTCCTACCCCAACTCCGACCCCCACACCGACTCCAACACCGACAGCGACGCCCACGCCTACTCCAACGGCAACACCCACACCCACGCCTGTCGCGGTGGTGATCGAGAGTCCGCGGCCGCTTGCCGATCACACCATAGTCTTCCAGCGCGATCAGGGGCGTGACCTCAACATTTTTGCGATCGCCGGTGACGGCTCGAGATTCGAGAGGATCACCGACGTTTCAACGGACGAGGTGATGCCGGCGTGGTCGCCCGCAGGCGACGCTATCGCTTACGCGAAGAACCAAGGCGGCGATTTCGATATCTGGGTGATGGACCCGGACGGCTTCAACGCCAGGCGGATTACCACGGATCCGGGAGACGATTTAAGTCCGAGCTGGTCGCCCGACGGCCGCCGGATAGCGTTTCATTCGACTCGCGACGGCAACACAGATATTTACGCGATAGACCTCGACTCCGGTGAGGAAGTCCGCCTCACAAGCGATTCACGGGCCGAGGTGGAGCCTGCCTGGTCTCCGGATGGGGGTGCGATTGCGTTTGCGTCGGATCGAGGTGGCAATTTCGACATTTTCGTGCTCGACGTCGCTACCGGGACCGAGACTCGACTAACCGAGTCGGAAGGAGTCGACACATCGCCAGCTTGGTCGCCGGACGGGCGGAAGCTGGCGTTCGCTTCCAATCGAGACGGCCGGTTTCGACTCTACCTGATTGCGCGGGACGGTTCCGAGGAGACGCTGATTCCAATCGAGCCACAGGGCGAATTGAGCGCCGACAGCTCGCCGGCGTGGTCGCCGGACGGGCAGTTCATCGCCTTCGTTTCCGAGCGCGACTACAACCCGGAAATATATGTAACCGACCCGGAGGTCAGCTTTCTGCTGAGATTGACCGGCTACTTCAGCGAGGACATATCGCCCGACTTCAGGCCGGACCCGTCGAGAAAGCCTTGATGGGGGATGAGGAACCGCGGCCAGAGGAGCGGCCCGCACGCGGCGTAGAGTAGCGAGGTCGCCGGTCGTCGTCCCAGATCTCAGTCGGGATGTAGGGCTTGGGTACGGTTGAGCGGGAGCGTGGTGTAAGAATTCGGGGACGGGCATTGCTGAGGCTCTGCCGACGTCGTGTCTACAAACGCTTGTCCGTTGGAGCAGAGCGTTCGTCTGGGAGTTTTACCAACCAGGCCGCCAATCCCGTTGGCAATCCGACCGACCGGAAGTAACGCTCCCCCAGACATAACAAAACTGGGTGTTCCGGCGTTACGGAAGACGACGGAGTCTTCGAACAATCTTCATATTCGGCCGATAAGCTATAGGAAACGGCAATGGTGCCGTATTCTCGACGTTTTGCCGCCTACGATCAGTCGTGCAATTAAGAGAGAAAATCATGCAACATCCAACCACGTTCAGGCTGCCCAGCCATTTCTATGTAGTCCTCTTCGCCGCCATCCTGCTGGCCGGCGGGGCCGGCACCTTGGGGGGTTACCTCGCCGGCGCCAGTTCAGAGCCTTCTCCTCAGGTTGTGGAATATGTGTCGGAGCCGGCAGCGGAACCCCGACAGATTGCCACCCAGTTTCTGGAGGAGGACCCTGACCAGATTCAAGATGTTATCGAGCGATCGCTGCCCGCGGTGGTGACGATCTTTGGTCTTAGTCAAGGCGACTTTCCGAGCGAGGGCGGAACTCCGCGGGGGCCGGTATCGGCCGGGTCGGGATTCTTTTTCAGTCCAGACGGGTTCCTGCTTACGAACAATCACGTCATAGACGACCGCGAAAATCTGCGCGTGATTCTGAGCAACGGCGAGTTCAAGCGCGCCGACGTCATCGGCCGCGATCCATACATGGATACGGCGATTTTGAAAGTCCAAGGCGGACCATTTCCGATTCTCCCGCTGGGGGATTCAACGACGCTGCGAACGGGCGACACAGTCCTGGCCATCGGCAGTCCACTACGCAACTTCGAGGGTACGGTCAGCAAGGGGATAGTCAGCGGAAAGGGACGACGGTTCCCGAATCGAGTAGCAACGGAATCCGGCGAACTTCGAATCGACCTGATTGGCATGATTCAGACAGACGCCGCTCTCAACAGCGGGAACAGCGGTGGGCCGCTGCTGAACCGAATAGGGCAGGTAGTAGGCATGAACACGGGCCGTGAAGACGGGGCCGATGGCATCGGATTTGCAATTCCCGTATCGCACATAAAGCAGCATCTTGATTCACTCGTTACGGAAGGCCGCACGCAGCACGGCTACCTCGGGGTCTCGTTCCGTCCAGTAGACGAGGACGTGGTTGTCCAGCGCAATTTGAAGTCTGATCGTGGGGCGTACATCGCTGAAGTAGTGGCTGATTCAACGGCAAAAGCGGCTGGCATTCAGCCAGGCGACATAATTCTCGCGATTAACGGAGACTCGCTCCGTCACGGATTCGAGCTGGGCGAGAAGGTATTTGCCATTCAGGTTGGAGACATCGTGGAGTTCACGGTGGACCGCAATGGCGAACGGCTGACTCTGAGCGCACCGCTCCAGCCGCGGCCCGAGCCGGTAGGTTTGGAGTAGCCTCAGCGACCGGCGTCTAGGGAATCCTCCGCAGCCGGAGACCGCTCCGGACCGTTTTGATTCCAGTGCAAAAGGCAATGGGAAGAAACTGGCCGCCGGGCGGTTGACCGACCGCGCGTGAAGCACTTATTATCGAACATCATCCGAACGCTGACGGTGTACCGCGCTGCGCCGCTGTGATCGGTTGCCAACATTTCTTACGAGAGTCAACGAGATCGAGGTATTTGTATGGGATTCATGCGGCGTTTTAACGGTTTTGTGCTTGCGGGATTGGTGTTTGCGCTGGCGGTCTTACTGGTCGGCGCGGAGTGCGGCGAGCAGGCCGAAGCGACGAAGGTAGGGGAGGTTACTCAGACGACGGAGGTGGCGACGGAAGCTCCGACAGCCGCGCCGGCGGAGACGAAAGAAGCGACTGAAGCTCCCACCGCAACGCCGGAGCCTACCCAAGAACCAACCGAGGCTCCGACGCCGACACCGGAGCCGACCGAGGAACCGACCGAGGCTCCAACCGAGGCCGGCTCCGAACCTGAGTCGTACGCGGTGGGCGACATAATCGAGATCAGCGACTTTGCACTCGTCGCGCTCGGTTGGGAGACTGTGACGCACGATCTCTTTCAGCCTCTTGAAGGCAATCAGTTCGTTGCGGTAGAGCTTGTACTTGTTAACCAGGACGACTCTCCAGCGGCGGTGTCGACTCTGCTCCAGATGTCGCTGAAGGACTCCACGGACCAGCAATACACCCTGGATATCGGCGCGCAGTCGTCGGTAACGGAGGGGTCGCCGGACGGTGAATTGGCGGCCGGCGAGAAGATTCGCGGGAAGATCGGCTTCCAGATTCCAGAGGATGCCTCGGGGCTGGTGTTCGTCTTCGAACCGAACCTGCTCGGCGCGGGCAAGGTGTTCATCGAGCTGGGCGACTCGCCGATTTCGCTTGACCCGCCGGCGGAGCTACCGGGGGAGATTGCTCCGGAGGCGTTCGCGCCTGGGGACATCGTCAAGATCGGGGACTTCACGCTGGTCGTGAACAGTGTCGAATCGTCAGCAGGTTCCGACTTCCTCAAGCCGGCTGAGGGGAATGAATTCGTGATTGTCGACGTGACGTTGGAGAACACGCGCGACGAGAGCGTTGCGGTCTCCTCGCTGCTTCAGATGTCGTTGAAGGATGAGACCGGACTGTACTACGCGGTAAACCTCCTGGCAGCAACCGCCGCCGGCGGAACGACGCCTGACGGTGAGCTGGCGGCTGGCGAGAAACTGCGAGGCCAGGTCGGATTCGAGGTCCCGTCGGACGCAGAAGGGCTGTTGTTCGTCTTCGATCCGAACATCGTCGGGACGGGAAGGGCGTTTGTGGCTCTTGACTGAGACACAGGGCTGCTAATCCGCCGGTCCGCCGTCAGCGTTGCAAGTGCAGTTGCAGCGTCGACAGGACCGGAAGGGCGACCTCGTGTTTGACCTGCCGCGCCGAGGCGCTTAGATTCGAACGGTAGGGATAACGCCGGGCTGAGCTGAGCGTTCAAGTCGACGAATCTCAGTCGTGAGGAAGGGTGTCTTGATGGGGAGACTGATCCGAGCAGGGCTTCTGGTGTCTTTGGTGGTTCTGGTCGCGGCCTCGGTAGCCACGGCCGCCGATCTGCCCGACGAGGAATCGCTGCCGAACGGCCGCTTTTTCCGTCAGACAGGTCAGGAGACGGGGAACGGCTTCGCGGTAACCGACGATGGCGGCATCCCCTTCTGGACCGAGTTTCAGAAGTTCAACTTGGATGAGATCGGATACCCGATCTCCCACAGGTTCCAATTCAAGGGTTTCACCACGCAGGCTTTTCAGAAGGCTGTTTTGCAGTGGGATCCCGGCAAGAGGGGCTTCAATTTCCTGAACATCCTGGATGAGATGCATCACGTGGGCCTGGACGGGGTGCTGAGATTGGTTCGACAAACGCCCCCGCATGCAGCGCTGCCGGGAGACGCGCTGCATGACCCCACAACGCCGGCCGGTTTCGACGCGATTGTGCAGAATCATCTCAGGCTCCTGGACCAGAACCCCATAATCAAGCAGCGGTTCTTGCAGGAGTCCAACTGGCTAAACCTCTATGGACTTCCAGTCTCCTACGCTGTTTACGGTCCCGTGCAAGTGCTGCGGGCGCAGCGTCAGGTTTTCCAGGTCTGGACCGAGGATGGGGGGGGTGGTCCCAAAGGAGTTGCGGTACTTGCCAACACCGGGGACCTGATGAAGGAGTTCGGCGTCATATCGGGAGCAGCCGTAACACCGATATCTATTGAGCAGGCAAGGACCGGAGTACCAGTTACCACGGTGACAGCGACCTCGGTATCCACGCCCGTGGGGACGCCTGTCCCGACGGTTGTTCCGACAACCGTGCCAACGGCCACCCCCGTTCCTACCGCAACGCCTCTTCCGACCGTTTCCACCGGACCTGCTCCGGCACCGCTGATCCTCCCACAGGGCTTGCAGGGTTACGGTATGCAAGCTCACCTGGTGGACGACAACCGCCGCGCCGACCATGCGGTCAGCAAGATTGTCGAGGCCGGGTTCAACTGGACCAAGCAGCAGGTCCGATGGGAGGAAATCGAAACTCAAAGAGGGGTTTTCAATTGGACCAAGTATGACCACGCACTGAACGCACCGTCGCAGCGCGGCATCAAGCTGATGCTGAGCGTGGTTGCGGCGCCCGCCTGGGCGAGGCCGCCGGGAGCCACTCACGGTCCTCCGGCGAACGTGGCCGACATCAAACCTTTCATGACGGCGCTGATGCAACGCTACAAGGGCAAGGTTCAGGCCGTCGAGGTTTGGAACGAAGCCAATCTCAATCACGAATGGGGGTACCTTGGCCCTGACGCCATTCGTAAATACGGACAGTTGCTCAAGGCCGGATATGAGGCGGTGAAGTCGGTCGATCCGTCGGTGGTGGTCGTCTTCGGAGCGCCAACGCCCACAGGCGTGAACGACCCCAACATCGCGATTGACGACGCCACCTACGTGCGGCGGGTCTACGAAGAATTTCCCGACGTCAAGAACTACTTCGATGCTCTGGGCGTCCATCCAAACGGCGGTCCCAACCACCCGGACGACACGCTGGGAGGGCAGAACCGGAGCGTTTGGGGCTGGACCGGGCATCCGAGCTTCTTCTTCAACCGGTTTGCAGAGCTGAAGGCGATCATGACCTCCAAGGGCGATCCGAACAAGACGATCTGGTTTACGGAATTCGGCTGGAGCTCCACTCCGGTGACCCAGATCGTGACGGGATATGAGTACTCCCAGTACAACTCTGAGCAAGACCAGGCCAACTTCCTTGTGAGGGCGTTTCAGAAGGTCAAGGCGGAATTCCCTTACGTGACCCACATGATCGTGTGGAACCTGAATTTCCAGCAGGTAGTAGGTCCGACTGACGAGAAGTACGGGTTTGGCATCTTGCGACCGGACGGCAGCGGACGCCCGGCGTATGACGCGCTGAAAGCTATGCCCAAATAAGGCTGATTGAGCAGTGGCGATGCGGGTCGCAAGCGCGGCCCGCATCGCTCATTTTGGAGCAAGCATGAGAGTTGGTTTGATAGGAGCCGGGGTAGTCGGGGGCAGGAGGGCCGCGCTGGTAGCAAACACGCCCGGCGCCGAGCTTATTACTGTAGCCGATGCCCTAATCGACCGCGCGGCGCATCTGGCCGGTGAGTACGAAGCTGAGGCGGTAGCCGACTGGCGGCACGTGGCGGAGTCGCCGGAGATCGACACGGTGATAGTTTCCGCCTCCAACGACATTCACGCTCCGGCGAGCATCGCCGCGCTGGAAGCGGGCAAGAACGTCCTTTGCGAGAAGCCGCTGGCCAGAACTCCGGATGAGGCGCGGGAAGTGCATATGGCCGCGAAACGGACCGGCCTCACATTGAAAACCGGATTCAACCACCGGCATTATCCGGCGGTCCTGCACGCCCGCAAGATCGCCGATTCGGGCGAGCTCGGCTCAATCTTGTGGATGCGATGCCGGTACGGTCACAAAGGTACGGGTCCCATAGACAAAGGCTGGTTTGTGCAGCCTGAGATTTCCGGCGGCGGGACTTTTTTGGATAACGGCGTCCACGTGCTGGACATTTGCAGGTGGTTCATGGGTGACTTCGTCGAGGCGTGTGGCTTCGCCGTTAATACCTTCTGGCGAAGCATCGATCCTGTAGAGGACAACGGATTCGGCTTGTTTCGCACGGCGGACGGCAGAATTGCCCAGGTCCACGCAAGCTGGAATCAGTGGGAGATTATTTTCTCGGTCGAGATTTTTTTCGAGCGGGGCTCGATAGCGATAGATAGATCGGCGCACATTCGGGTCGCCCGCCGGAGTAGCGATTGGGAAGAAATCGAGGTCGAGGAGCGACACTTTCACGAGCCGTTTCAGGACTCCTGGAGGCTCGACTGGCTGGAGTTCCTAGCGGCCGTCGAAGAGGGCCGCCAACCCTTGGGCAATGCGCGCGACGGCTGGAAAGCCGTCGAGATGGCGCACGCGGTCTACACGTCCAGCCGCGAGCGGCGATTCGTCACACTGGGGGCAGAGCCGGCCTAAGCGCAGCGGCCACCCGTCGAACCGGCGGCTGAGACCGTCAGACGACTCTATAGAATCGCTTGGCGTTGCCGCCGAGCAGCAGGGCGCGTTGCGAGTCGGTCATCGTGCCCACGGCGCCCATGTTGACCTCGAAGTTGGTCTTGTAGCTGCCAGCCAACAGAGACACGGGCCAGTCGCTTCCCCACATCAGCCGCTCGAATCCGTACGTATCAATCATGAATTGAACGGCGGGCCGGAGGGTTGCCGAATCGGGATTCGGTCCCGCTTCGGTGAGCATTCCGGAAATCTTGAATTCAAGGTTGGGAATGTCCGCGAGGGGGCTCATCAGGGTGGACCACGGCTCGAAATAGCCTTCGTCCGAAGTTTGCGGCTTGGCGAGGTGGTTGAGAACCATGGGTAGGTCGGGGTTTTCGTCGGCGAGCCGGGGAACGTCCTTTAGCTGAGGGATGTTGAGGAGCAGGTCCAGGGAGTGCTCGCCGCGTGCGGCCAGCTCTCGGATCGACGCTCTCACGTCGGAGCGGGCCAGCCAATTATCGTCGGGCACATCCTGACCTGTTGCGCGGATTCCGCGAAATTCCGGATATGCCGAGAACCGATCCAGCAGCTTGGCGACGTCGGGACCTTCGAGGTCGATATAAGAGACAACTCCCGCGATGATGTCGGTCTCGCTCGCCAGCTCCAGCCAGCGTTCGTTCTCGTTCGGATCGTGCCACGCCTGCACCAGAATCGACCTGTCGACGCCTACCGTGGCGAACGCAGCCCGCATATCCTCGACTAGGTAATCGTGCACCAACGGACCGCCTGCGGCGTGCAGCTCGGGGGTGAGCCAATAGAGATCGGAGGTCGCGAGATTCCACAAGTGGTTGTGGGCATCGATTATCACTCTCCATCACCTCCGCTGACGGACTTCAACGTCAGTTTCTTCTCCGACCGATCACGAGTGAGGTCGAGATCAAGTCTGTTATCGAATCGATCGGTAGCGGGTCGCCTCTCGCCAGCACTACATAGCGTACCTGCTTGCCTTCGCCTTGCAGCAGGCCCTGCGGGTCCGGCAGCAGTCTGCCAAATTCGAATTCGAGCTTCACCGAATCCGTTTGCGGGAAGATGCCGCAGAAATAGCCCGCTTTGGGATCATGGAAGCCGAATCCATGCCAGCCCGGGTAGACCTTCTCGGTGGCGGCTGGGGCCACCACTCTGACCAGTTCGCGCAGGCGCCGGGTCAGGTCTCGAATGTCACGAGTATGGGACGGGAGGACGTCGCCGGCGGACGCCTCGGCCATCGGCGATTATTCCTTGACACACGTTGGGTATCTCTGTCGCCTGATAGCGACGGGACTCCGCGTGGAGCCGCCGGGCGGAGAGGGTGGGATTCGAACCCACGAGGGATTTCACCCTACGCGCTTTCCAGGCGCGCGCACTAGGCCACTATGCGACCTCTCCGTTTCGAGTGGACAGGTGCGGCCAGGCCACAACGCTAAAGCCGGCGGAGAGGGTGGGATTCGAACCCACGTGGCGTTTCAGCGCCTATCCGTTTTCGAGACGGACCCCTTATGACCACTCGGGCACCTCTCCGTGAAAAGGTGCACCTGCCGAAAGCCGAGTATATCAACGCCGACGACAGTTCACCCGATGTGGTGGGTGACCATCGCCTAAACTTCAGTAGATTCTTTGGGTTGATGCGGCGCAAATTCACGCGCCGGCTTCAGCGGCGAACTCACAGTCGCAAGAGCAACGGAGCGTCCATGGCTGTTATTCGAAATGAAGAGGCTGAGTGGTTCGAGCTAGAACCCGGTATCGACGTGAAGGTCCTCAGTCACGAAACAGTGGGGGCTACCGCGCTGCACTCCGGTATGGCCACGTTCGGACCTGGCGCCGGATTGGCGTGTCATACGCACGATTGCGAGGAATCGGTCACAATCCTGGCCGGCGAGGCCTTTTTGGACGTGGACGGACGACGCATGCGGCTGACACCATTTGACACGTCTATCGTCCAGGCAGACGTGCCACACCGTTACAGCAACGCCAGCAGCGAGAGCCCGATGAAGATGTTCTGGGTCTACGCGTCGCCCGATGCGGCGCGCACGATCGTGGATGCGGAACTCTGCGCCATCGGAGGAGATTAGGCGATATCGAAGGGATAGCAGTGCTCCGAGCGTTGGCGGCCCTGATGCTGGCCGCTGGAGTGGTGGCGGTGCTGGTCGGCGGGACGTTTACGCTTCAGGGTTTGGGTCTTGTAGGTCCTTCGAGTTCTGTCATGGTCGGCGACCGCGCGTGGGTCGTCAACGGAGTAGCGATAGCGGCGGGTGGAGCCGTGCTCGCGTTCGCCGGTTTTGCGATACGCCGTGCCCGCAAGCGTCAATAGCGTCTTCGTTTTCAAGGCCGCAGGAGTCCTGACGGCCTCTAGGAATCTCACATAATCGAATCGGCGTATCATTCGGGGCCACAACCGCAAGCGAGTTTGGAGTCGGAGTCTTGGAAATCCTAGTAGGGACCGATTACCTGGAAGACATGTACCAAGAGATGGTAAGAGTCATGCCGCAGCATGATGTACGCCGCTGTGCGGAAGCTGAGGTGAGCGAGCAGGTCCACAGCGCAAACGTTTATATTCCCGCCCGCGGCCCCATAACCGAGGCCGATATGGACAGCGCTCCGGGATTGAAGCTGATCCAGCAGTTTGGCGTGGGCGTGGACATGGTTGACATCCCCGCGGCCAGGGCGCGGGGCATACCCGTCGCCAACGCGCCGGGCGAGGTTACCGGCATCGGCGACGTTGTGGCGGAGTTCGCGCTGTTTCACCTAATTGCGGCGGGCAGATACCTGCCAATGCAAACCCAACTGATCAAGGAGCAGTCGGGCGCGATACCCATGGGCATTACGCTCTTCGACAAGACGGTGGTAATCGTCGGAATGGGTAACGTAGGTAAAGCGCTGGCGGAGATGCTCAAGCCGTTTAGGTGCAGGATCATTGGCGTAAAGCGGACCGTCTCTGAGGAACTCCGAAAAGAATTTGGAATCGACAAGCTCGTCGGCCCCGATGAGTTTGTGGACGTGCTTCCCGAATGCGATTTCGTTTGTTTCGCAGTGCCTCTGACGGACGAAACGAACGGAATGCTCGGTGAGGAGGCAATCGACGCGCTCAAGCCGGGGGCTTTCGTGGTGAACATTTGCAGGGGGCCGGTAATTGAGAAAGAGCCGTTTGTGGCGGCGCTGCGGTCGGGCAAAATCGCCGGCGCGGGGCTGGATGTCTTCTGGATAGAGCCGCCGGACCCGAACGACGAATTCCTCCAGTATCAGGTAGCGGCCACGCCGCACTCTGCCAGCATGACAGACTTGTTCGTGAAAAACACCGCCGCGCTTGTTGCGGACAACGTGGCCCGCGTGGAACGTGGTGATGAAGTCCTCTACCGAGTGGACGGTTAGCGGCGGGCAGCTAAGTTCGATTGGCTGAGATGCCGTAGCAGACAGGCGGCGAGTGGACTTCGTCTAATCCAGCGAGTGCAGCCAGCTCTTGGGTAGGCGCCATTCGTCCAGGATTTCGAGCCCAGGGATTCGCATCCGAAAGAAGCCTGGGCATGTCAGGTGCCCCCAGACTTCAAATGAATCGAGCCCACCGGCGCGTGCGGTGAAGAGGGAAATAACTGTGCCGTGGCTGACAACAACGGCGCATCCACTCGAGACGTTGGCTGCGATGGCGTCGATAGCGCGGGCGAAGCGATCGTGAGCGTCATTTGCGGTCTCAGTTCCAAACACCAGTTTGGAAGGGTTACGGAAGAATCTGGACAGCCTGTCCCTGAATTCGGATCCGGGCACCCAGTCCTCGGCCCTACGTCCTGCATGCTCATGAAGGTCGGGGACGACTTGATTGCGAATCCCCAGTACCCGAGCGATTATTTCGCCAGTCTCGACCGCTTTTGGCTCGGTGCTTGAAAATAGGGCGTCGGGTTTGTGAATCGATAGCTCCCGGGCCAAAGCCCTGGCTAGCTCACGCCCCTTACTTGACAGTGACCACTCGCTCGGCGCAACGGTTGGAACTGCTTCAGGGAGCGAGTGTCTTACGAGGATGAGCTGGCGCGTCATCGCGACGTGCCTTACCAATCGGCCACGGAGCCGTCTTGCCAGACCCAGTGAGGGCGATGGACTGGAACGTAAGGGTGCTTGGCGGCCTCCGCTTCGTTGAGGTCGATGCCGAGTCCGGGACCTGAGGGCAACCGGGCGTAGCCGTCGATTATTTCTGGGCCGCCCTCGAAAATGTCGCCCTGCAAGGCGGGGCCCGGATACACATACTCCTGAATCACACAGTTGGGCGTGCACGCGTCGAGATGCAGCGAGGCCATGGTGCTCACCCAGCTTTGCGGATTGTGCGGCGCGACTTCGATGAAGCGGGACTCGGCCATGGCGGCGATTTTTTTCATTTCCAGTATTCCGCCCGCGTGCACGATGTCGGGCTGAATATAGTTGACGAGGTGACGCTCTACGATCTCCGTGAAGCCCCACTTGGTGAAAAGGCGTTCGCCGGTTGCGAGCGGGATGGTGGTCCGTGCGCCCAGCCATTCCAGCGCGTTGATATCTTCGGGATGCGTCGCCTCCTCCAGGAACATGATGTCGAATTCCTCGATGCTCCGCGCGAGCGCGGCGGCGGCCGGCAGGTTAGTGCGTCCGTGCGCGTCGACCATGATGTCCACGCGGTCGCCTACGGCCTCCCGGATCGCGCCTATTCGGGCCGCCTCAGCCGCGATGTCCGGCGGCAAGGCGACCACGCCGTCGGCGTCCGCCCAGACCGGTCCTGTCTTGATAGCGTTAAATCCAGCTTCGACGAGCTGGACGGCGTGCTCGGCGGCGGCTGAAGGAGTATCGCCATGCACGTGTGCGTAGAGCCTGATTCGGTCTCGGCAGGCGCCCCCAAGAAGCTGATAGACCGGAACGTCGAGGGCCTTGCCGAGAATGTCCCACAGGGCTAGCTCAACGGCGCTGATGGCGCTATTGAGCACCGGGCCGCCCCGCCAGCGGGGATAGCGGTACATAGCCTGCCACAGGCGTTCGATCTCGAACGGGTTCTTGCCGACCAGGAACCGTTTGTGCTCCATGATGGCGGCGGCGGTGGCTTCGTCCTTGGTGGCTACGTGGCCTTCGCCGAGACCGGTGATGCCCTGGTCGGTGTAGACCTTGGCGAATACCCAGTTGCTGCCGCCAGCGTTGACGGTGAAGGTCTTGAGGTCCGTGATTTTCATTCGAGTGGGCTGCCTTGGCCGATTGATGCTGCCAGGATACATCTTAGGCATCGATGCGGACGTGCGAGCCGGATAGCCAGATTCGAGGCGTCAGCAACTCGCTGTTCGCGATTGAGGCTATTCCGGCTTCAAACAGTCGAGCGACTTGGCGTGGGATTGGTACCGGCTACTGGCTCTCCGGGGTCGAGAGCTCAGACTGGCTACTTATTTTTCTTTTTCCGTCTAGCGGGCTCGGTGCCTCTAATCACCACTCCCAAATCTGGGTCCGTCCTGATTGGTGGAGGCTTCTTTGGCGCGGCGGGTTTCGTTCTGTCCTTCGCTGACCCTTTTCCCATCCCTGAACCTCATGTCGCTCGGAGGGCGCCCCTCAATTTTAGCCTCGATTCTAGAAAGCCGCTGCTGTTTCGTCTGCGATCTAGTCGCCCAAATCAGAGGCGTGTCGGTCTGTCACGCATGGTCGAGCGTAACACTCGCCACCGTTGCTAGTAGAAGGAGAAAGATGCCGACAAGCAACATGCCAACCGATAGCCCGAATAGCCAGACTTTGCGGTCAAGACGCTCTTTGTTTAGTTCGAAATACTCGACTCGCGAGTCAGTAACTATTAGGCGGATTTCACGAGGGTCTGTGGTCAGGTATCTCTCTCGTAGAATTCGTGGATCTGGTGCTGATACCCAACCCGTTGGTAACAGTCCCCAGATGAGTGTTACTGCGCAACTTACTAGCAGGATGGCTAATCCCGCGAAGGTCAACCACTTACTCAGCGTATTCGTCACTATTCTGTCCGGCAAGAACGCGAGTCCTGCGACGGTAAACGTAGAGGCAAAGGCCAGAACTTGCCCGAATCGACGTTCCCAAGCTTGGAACGAATCCCATTGACGTGAGATCATCACCTCGACTTGGTCGTGCACATAGTCAATGCTCACCCATTCGTCAGGATCCGTACTTACTTCCCGGTCTCTGGATTCGTCGTTCATGTGCAACACCGATTAGTAGTCCGCCACGGAGCCGTCGTAGCGCAGATGCGTCTCGATCTCGCGGTCCTCGAGATACTCGCCGCTAAGCACGGCCTCACTAAGCTCCACGCCGACCCCCGGACTTTCGGGTAGGCGTAGGTAGCCGCCGTCGAGCTTCAATGGCTCAATAACCATGTCCCTCTTTGGCGGGATATCGTCGCCGGTATATTCCTGGAGCACAAAGTTTGGGATGCACGCGTCGATCTGAACGCACGCCGCGGTGCTGACAGGTCCCAGCGGATTATGCGGAATGATGCCGACGTGGAACGACTCGGCGAGCGCGGCAATCTTCTTGGATTGCGTGATTCCACCGGCAAGGCAAACGTCGGGCCGAGCGTAGGCCACTCCCCCTGCCGCGAGCAGTTCCCTGAACTCGAAGATGGTGGTAAATCGTTCACCAGTGGCCACAGGCACGTTGATGCTTTTGGCAAGCTCCGACATCGACTGAACGCTGTCTGGGATGATCGGGTCCTCGAGGAAGAAGATTCGAAACGGCTCCAATTCGCGGGCGAGTTGACGAGCTTCGGTTGGATTGAGCCGCCGATGGACCTCCACGCACAGGTCAACGTCGTTGCCGACAGCCTCTCGCACCGCGGAAACGCGGTCGACGCACTCGGCCATCACCCGTGCGTATTGCCAGTTGTGGAAGCCGTCGACCAGCGGGCAGAACCTGACCGCGGTTACCCCCCGACCGGTCCATTCCCGGGCACTCGCCGCCATCTCGTCGGGGGATTCGCCGACAAGGTGCGCGTAGACGCGGACTTTGTCCCGGCAGCGCCCGCCCAGCAGCTCATAGATCGGGGCCTGATAATGCTTACCCGCGATGTCCCAGAGAGCGATGTCGATGGCTGCAATCGCGCCGGTGACCGAGCCGCCCATGAAGTGCGAGTTGCGGTACATATATTGTGAGTGGTGCTCGATCTTGAGAGGGTCTTGCCCTATCAAGTAGCGCGTAAATGCCTCTATGGCCCCGTCGGCGGCTTCGGGGTAGCCCCAGAATCCAGCCTCGCCTACGCCGGTTAGCCCGGTGTCGGTCCGTATCTCCACGAAAAGGTAGCGCTCGTATCTGAATCGCCGAATCGAATCAATTTTCAAATTGCATCTCCGCTATTCGAGTAGCCTACCCAGATCACCGCCGAAACCGTAGATGATGGCTAACACCATTGCGCCCCAACCACCTATAACTACCTGCATTCCTCGGTCTTTCAGAAGGATGGCGGTCGGGTTTTCCGCGTCCGCATCGCCCTACACTCGTTGCAGGTAACGAATCAACCCGTATACGACGCAAGGCGTGGGCGTGACAAGCGCATTAA
>JAPOVO010000194.1 GCA_026708165.1 Chloroflexota bacterium
CAACCAGGTCCGCCTTCATCGTCACGTCGCCCCGCCAGTACGGCGGCATGACCCGAAGCATCCCCTCTCCGGATTTCTCGACCTCGAACCCCGCGCGAGCGAGCGTGTCGATTACGTCATCTTCTGGAAAGTCGATTCCCAACAGCCGCGGTACCTCGCTCAACGGAAATTCGACGGTCGGAATCTCGCGCGGAGCAGGATACGAGTCCTCCCACAGCTCGACGCCTTTGGCCGCACCGATGTCCTCGGCCAGTTGAATGGCTCGTCTCAGCGCATGAACCGTTGTCTCCGGCGAAAGCCGCTGCTCGAACCTGCGCGACGCCTCGCTTCTGAGGCCCAGACCGCGTGAGGTCCGGCGGATACTGGTCTGCGCGAAATTCGCCGATTCCAGCAGTATCTCGGTCGTTTCATTCGTGATCTCCGTCTCCAGTCCGCCCATCACCCCTGCCAGGGCGACCGCCCCCTGACCGTCGACGATCAGCAGATTCTCTGGGTCCAGTTCGCGCTCCTGACCGTCCAGAGTCGTCAGCGTTTCGCCCGCCCGCGCCGACCGCACGCCGATGAAGTTCCCCTTCAATTTCGCCCAGTCGAACGCGTGCAGCGGCTGTCCCATCTCAAGCATCACGAAGTTGGTTATATCGACAATGTTGTTTATCGGCCTCACGCCTGCCTGCTCGAGTCGTGTCCGCAGCCATACCGGCGACTCGCCGACGGCCACGTCGTACATGTACGCGGCCGAATATCGCGCGCACAGATCGGGATCCTCGATATCGATCTTCAGGTCCGGCGGCACCGGTCGATCGTTGCGTTCCCGGCCGGTATCCGGCTCCATTATCGAGCGGCCGTAAAGCGCGGCGGCTTGCCGCGCGACCCCCAGCATCGCCAGGCAATCGGCTCGGTTCGGCTTCATGTCCAGCTCGATCACGTCCCCGCCCATGAAGTCGATCAGGGGAAGCCCGACTGGAGCGTCCTCCGGCAAGATCATTATTCCTTCGTGGTCGTCCGACAACCCCAGTTCGAGCGGCGAGCACACCATTCCCCGGCTCGCGACGCCGCGGATCGAGGCCGCTCGCAGCTTCATCAGACTGCCGTCGTTCTTCCGGGGATCGACGAGGCTTGCCCCTTCCATCGCAAACGGGACCTTGTCGCCGGCTTGAATGTTCGACGCTCCGGTGACAATCTGGACCTCGGCCCCGCCGGTATCGACCGTCGGCAGAGTCAATCGGTCCGCGTTGGGATGGGGATCGATACTGACTATCTGCCCCACCACGATCTTGTCCGGCTCCCAATGAGCCCCAACTGTCGACTCGGAACCGATTTCAATCCCGGAGTCGTTTAGACGGGCCGCGAGCTCTTGCGCGGTGGCGTCAATCTCGACGTAGTCGCGAAGCCAGCGAATCGGTACGAGCATGAGGCGGCCCCGTCAGTTGAACTGACGCAGAAAACGAAGGTCGTTTCGGTAGAAGTTGCGAATGTCGTCTATGCCGTATCGCAACATCGCAATCCGCTCGGCGCCCATGCCGAACGCAAATCCCGAGTACTTGTCGGGATCGTAGCCGACGCCCCGCAGAACTTCGGGGTGCACCATCCCGGCGCCTAGAATCTCGATCCAGCCTGTGCCGCTGCACACGCGGCACCCCTCGCCGCCGCAAACGTGACACGACATCTCGGCCTCGCAGCTCGGCTCGGTGAAAGGAAAGAAGCTGCCGCGTATTCTGATCTTCCTGTCGCGACCGAACATCGTTCGCGCGAAGTACTCCAGCACACCCCGCAGGTCGGACATGGTGATCCCCGAATCGATCGCCAGACCTTCGATCTGATAAAAGATCGACTCGTGCGTCGCGTCCACGTCCTCGTACCTGTAGCACCTGCCCATCGCGAGGACCCGCACCGGCGGACGAATCTGCTCCATAACGCGAATCTGAGCGGGGGACGTGTGCGTACGCAGCAGCATCGCGCCCGGGCGCGCCTCGTTCTTGACGAAGAACGTGTCCCACATGTCCCGCGCGGGATGGTCGGGAGGAATGTTCAGCTTCTCGAAGTTATATTCGTCCCACTCCACTTCCGGCGTATCCACGACCCGAAAGCCCAGCGGTGCGAACGCCCTGGCAATGTCCCGGAGCGTCCGCGTTATCGGATGCAGCCCGCCTACGTTCGTGCGGTAGCCGGGAATGGTTACGTCTATCTGTTCGACGTCGCTTTCCCGCTCCGCCGACAGCGCCGCCTCCCGCCGCTTCAGCGCGGCTTCAAGCTTCTTGCGAGCCTCGTTGGCAGCCTGACCGGCCAGCGGCCTTTCGGCCGCCGGAAGCGATCCGATCGATCTAAGCAGTGTATTCAACCGGCCCCCGCGCCCCAGGTAGCTTCGGCGCCAGTCGTCAAGGGCGTCCAATTCGACGTCATTGAGTTGATCGAGGGCTGTTGTGACTACCGCGTCAATCTCGTCTTGCAGAGGAAGGGCCTCCGTAGCAATGCTGCTGGCGCGAAACTG
>JAPOVO010000380.1 GCA_026708165.1 Chloroflexota bacterium
ATGAAGAACTGGTAGTGCCGTCCCCTGGCGACGACGCGGACCCTGTTCCAGCCACGACGCGTGATGTCACTCTCCGTCACGGCATCCTCGATCTCGGTGGTGTGCGTCGTTCCGTCCGGATGGATCGCCAGGATCGTTCCGCGAAAGCAGGCGTACTCTTCCCGCGCACCGAGCTTGTCGACCTCGCGCCGACGCGAGTGGGCGGGTGCGTCGCCGCTAGCCCGCAACGGCTTCCTGCGTCGCGCCTTCTCTCTCGCGTTCGAGCCTTCGTCCTCCGGTTAGGCGCCTCTGCCGGTTCTTCCAGAGCTCCTCCCCGGATCGGAACCGACTCGTCCGCCAAGCCATAGCCAGTTCTTCGCCAAACGACTCCATTTCGTCCACCACGGCACCTGCCCAGTGCTGGGCTCGACATTCGTTTCGTCGGCATCCACCACCGGGAAAGGGAAGCGATCCCCCGCCCCCATATGCTCGTGAAACAGGCACCCTGCAGTACACGCGGAACGGAGGTCGGTGTCCATCATCCCGGTCGCGAAGTGATAAGTCTGGACTCCGGGATCGCCGATCCCGACAGGTTGCACGACCATGTTCAGAAACTGACAGAGCATCATCCCGCTCGCAGACAGCGCGAACCCGAACACGTTCTCGTTCCTTCGCAGCACATGGTCCTCGGGAAGCCGCTCGATGTACGTCGGATCGTCGAGCAGACCTTGCTTCTCTAACGTGACGTTCGCCGGATCGAACTGGCCGAGGCATTCCAGACATGCCCTGCCCGGCATCGCGCCGTGTGCGCCCCATCGGGCCCCCCGCATCGATCCATCCGGCTTGACGCGGACGTGCACGCCGCCGTCTACGACCGGAATTTGGTGGGCGAACGCCACCATGTTGAGCACTTGCCTCGGCCAAGGTCGATCCACGCAACTGAACAGCACGTCGCAATCTAGTGCCGCCCTCAGGCCGCTTTCCCTGGTCACCGCCATCCTCTCCGGTCTAACGTCTACACTGTCGGCAGTCGCGTGCTTGGACAGGTGCTCCTTTACTAGTTCCACCTTGAACCGTCCGATGTCGTCTACGCTGGCGTGGAGGAGCCGATCGAGGTTGAGTTTCTTCACCTTGTCGAAGTCGATCAGGCTGATGGTCTCGACGCCCATTCGTGCCAGACTCTCCGCTATGATCGCGCCCACGCTTCCGACACCGACAACGCCGCAATGCAGCCGGGCGAGCGTATGCTGCTTCTCCTCGCCCCAGGCCGAGTAGGTCCTCTTCAGTTCTTCTTTGAACCTCGGTTTAGGTGCGAGTTCGTCCATGAACGTTACGCCAAAACCATCTCCGACTACGCGAACGGTCCCACACCACCGGCGTTCGTACTCCCGCCGCCCTACCCGAGTCCAGAAACGCCCGCTCAGCGCTCCATCAGTTCCCATGGTCAGACCGACGAGCGGCAGGCCCGTCTCTCCCAGTATCGAAGGTGCGGTGCTTCGCTCCGTGTCGATGTCCTCCCCACTCATCCCCTGCCATCCCGGTGTGAAGTGACTGTGCAGCAGTGCGATGCCGGCGTTCCTCGACATCGCGGCCTCTGCCACCCGGTCCAGATAACTCGGCAGAAAACTCGCGCCTCCATGCAGTCGCGTTTCGTTCGCGGCCGGAAGAACAACTTCCGTCAATACTGCGGTCGTCCGCGTCCTGCCAGTGCTCGGCTTCCACAAGGCGAAGCAAAGGTCCTCCTGCCGCTGCCCCTTCCGGATGTGTTGCAGAAGGTGTCTTCGCAATGCGGCGGCGACTTCGGTCGTCATCACGACGCTGTAGTTGACCGAACTCATTGGCTCTCCCAAAGCGCCCGGACGTGCTCCATGTACCGGATCGCGTTTCTTGCGCCCGATGTCCAGTTCGGATGGGGCCTGCTCCAGTACTGCCAGCCGTCGCCGAAGTGCTTACTGTGCTCGACGCTCGAGTGAATGTGGCCATGAGGGTGTGGACCGTCTGAGCGGTTCGCGTGAATCAGCTTGTGAACATGGGGACCGGACGGCGGCGACAGCGGAAAGTCGGGAGGCACCACGATTCCGACGTCGACCACTAGCCCCTCGAGCTTGCCGTCAGGAACACGGTACCCTGGGATCATGATGTGCTCGTCGCCCAGCTCCTCGACCTCCATTCCCGCTGCCCGCAGCTGCTCGGCGAAAAGCGCTCCTCCGACGAGTATCTGGTTCACCAGCTATCCGTTGAGTTGGGAAACGCCCTTTGGCCCGGTGTAGTGGCCAACAAACGCCGCTCCCTCGTACAGGAAGATCAACTCCTCGCCCTTCCCTTGGTACCGGATCCTCTCGCCGTCCTTGATCTGGACCAAGTAGTTGCTGCCAGGATCGAGACCGCCCAAGCGGAGAACATCATTCGCCGACATCGGGTTTGCTGACGCTTCGTGTGGCTCGTTGTCGATCGTAATGGTGAAGGGTGGAACCCACACGATCTCCACATCTTCGAGGCACTTCTTG
>JAPOVO010000121.1 GCA_026708165.1 Chloroflexota bacterium
CATCTACTCCCATCCGCAAGCTCTCGACCAGTGCCGCGGGTGGCTGGCCGAGAATCTGCCACTCGCCGAGCGGGTGGAGGTAGCCAGCACCGCCGCCGCTGCCAGCCGCGCCGCGTCCGAAACCGGGGCCGCGGCGTTGGGTCCCAAGGAGGGCGCCGAAGCTTACGGTTTGGCGGTGGTGCGAAGCGACATTCAGGACTTCGCCGACAACACAACTAGGTTCTTCGTGCTCGGCCGCGCGTCCAATTCGTCCACGGGCGATGACAGGACTGCGTTGATAATTGCCGTCGTCGACCGTGTCGGCGCTCTACACGACGTGCTCGGAGTCCTGCGTAGTCACGACCTCAATCTCTCCAACATCCAGACTCGTCCGGCCCGGCGCCAGGCGCAGCAGGAATCGGGCGACTACGTGTTCTTCATCGAGTTCGGCGGGCATCCTGACGACCCAAACGTCAAGGGAGCCGTCGACGGAATCCGCAGCTTGTGCAGGCTGATCAAGGTGCTCGGTGCCTGGCCGGCCAGGAATTATGAGCACTAGTCCGGATGGAGCGCACGGAAGTCAGCCCCTAATCTCACGGGCGGCGCGACTGCAACGAATCGAAAGAGCTGTCAAAGAGGAATCACGTTTTCGAAGGCGAATCCTCGCTTCAGCCGGATTCATCACCTTCAACGCCGTCGTCGCCACCATCGCGAATCAGATAGTCGAAGGCTGGTCCCTGCTCGACTCCCTGTACATGGTCGCGATCACCCTGACCACAGTTGGGTTCGGCGAGGCATATCCGCTCAGCCTGGCCGGCCGCATACTAGCCTTGGGGCTAGTAGTATTCAGTGTAGGCGGAGCCATTTATGCTCTCTCCGCCATCGCGGAGTATGTTGCCAAAGGGCATTTCGCCGGGGGCATTCGGAGACGCCGGTTACCCAGAATGATTTCAAAACTCAGCGGGCACTACATAGTTTGCGAATTCGGCCGCATCGGCCGGGGCGTAGCCAGTGAGCTGCTCCGTGAGGTCACCTCGCCTGTATCGTCGAGATCGACACCGAGAGTTGCCAGGCCGCCGAAGCCATGGGACTACCCATCCCACAGGGCGACGCTAACGAAGACGCCAGCCTGCTCTCGGCCGAACCCGCCCGCGACAGCTGGCCTGGACTAAGCCGTGAAAGTACTATTGATCGCCAGCATCGTCGTCGCCGCCCTCTTCATCTTGCAGTCTGCCTTCCGCCGACGGCTGGTTTGGTCCCTCAAGGTAACTCTGGGAATCTACGCCGTGTTCTTCATTCTCCGGATGGTCATCTGGCCGTTCATCGATTTCGAGCCACGGATATTTCTGGTAATCGCGAGCCTGGGGATGGTCTGCGTAGTCATCTGGATGATCGCAAACTGGCTCACCGACCGTTACGTGCGGTCACGGCCAAAGCAGGCCCCTCCCCGCAGCGAAATCGCGCGAGCCTGGCGGGCGCTACTCACCAAACGCCGCTAGCGGCCTGCGACAATGACGAGCACCCCCCTGAACCAGTCCCGATCTGAGGGGCACTCTATCCAACGCCCCGCCACCGTCATATTCGACTTCGGCTGGACGCTCGCCGAGCCTGCCGGCAGCAGCTATTCCAACTGGGCCAAAACCGTCCGCGCCGCCCTTACGCGTTTACTAGGCAACCTCCGGTCCGTTGCCGCCAACGACTACGCTTCCGACTATGAGCTCGCCGTGCTCACCGAGATCGAAGACGCCCTGACCAGCGAACAACCGCTCGAAATCGACGGCCTCTGGTCAAGGATTTCGCGGAAAAACGGACCATATTCCACCAACGCCAGGTCCTGCTCTATCGAAGACTTCGGACTGGAGCTGACCACCGGTGATTGGCGGCTATACCGCGAAGCGATCCCCGTTCTCGACATCCTGAGTCGCGGCCGCACCGCTATGGGACTCGTCTCGGACATATCGAGTCCCACCATGCATTGGGCCGCGCTCGCCGGGCGCCTCGGACTCGACCACTACATCCAGGCGATGGCCTTCTCCGAAGAGCTTGGCGCTGTAAAGCCCGACCCGCGGGGCATCCTCTCCGTAATCGACCAGCTGCAAACCGATCCTGCCCACGCCTTCTACGTCGGCGACACCCCCGCCAAAGACGTCGACTCCGCCGTCGCCGCGGGCGTCACCCCGGTATGGCTCCGCCGCCGCCCCGAAGCCCGGCTCGGCCGCCACCAACCCGCCCACACCATCCACACCCTACGCGACCTCCTCACCATCCTCTAATTGCCCCACCCCGTAACCCGCGAGCGCCTGTCAGCCTCTACCTAAAACCCCGCGTCCAGATCGACGACATTCAACAGACCTTCGCCCGCCTGATAGCGGCGCAGATTCTCCACGAACAGTTCGATCATGCGCTCGACCCGCCGTGGACTCATGCCTCCGACGTGCGGCGTTATCAGCACGTCGTCGTGACTCCAGATCGGGTGGTCCGCGTCGAGCGGTTCGCCTTCGATC
>JAPOVO010000457.1 GCA_026708165.1 Chloroflexota bacterium
CACCCACTGTTTCAATGCAATGACGGGCTTTCACCATCGTGATCCAGGGATTCTCGGCCGCGTCCTGGCCCGTGGTGAGGTGCGGGCCGAGCTGATTCTGGATGGGCTTCACGTTCATCCCGCCGCCGCGTCGTTGCTGCTCTCCCTCAAAGGGCCGGAAGGTGTCATTTTGGTGACTGACTCGACAGTATTGTCGGGCCACGCTGATGGCAGGTACGAGTGGTCGGGCTATACGATCGACATATCCGAGGGAGCGGCGCGTATACCCGCCGGGAACCTGGCGGGCAGTCTGCTGTCGATGGACCAGGCGGTGCGCAACGCCGTGAAGATGTTGGGCGCACCGCTTGAAAAGGCCGTCGAGATGGCAAGTTTGACTCCGGCCCGTTCGGCCGGAATCGACGGAGTCACCGGTAGCCTGGCTCGCGGTAAGAACGCCGACATCGCGATTCTCGACGCCGACCTGAAACCGGTGATGACTCTCGTAAAGGGTGAAATAGCCTGGCAGAGTTGATCCAAGGCGGCCCGAGGCGGTTCGTGTCGGACCGCTGAGAAATCCGTTCTCGGCTCGAGCGGCCTTGCGCTAGTAGGCGCCCTCGGATTCCGTCATTTCGGCCAGCGTTTCGACATTGACCGGTGGTGTGAGCGGTGCGACCGAGCATGCCGTGCTCAAGATGTAGCCGCCCCCTTCCTTGCCTATGGCTATTCGGCGGCGGGCCTCGTTACGCACGTCATCCTGTGTGCCCAACAGAAGAGTGGTGACGGGGTCCATGTTGCCCTTGATGAACGCCTTGCCCTTGAGCAGGTCTTTTGCGTCTTGAAGCTCCACGGTGCCGAGCGGCGGCGGGTCGAGCGTGTCGACTCCCTGTATTCCGGTCTCCAGCATCAGATCGAGCCGGTCCCCTATATCGCCGCAGGTGTGCGTATAGATTGGCAGGTCGGGATTTTCGGCGTGAATCGCCTCGACGACTCGCCGCTCGTACGGCAATACAAAGTCGGTGTAGTGCTTTCTCGATATGAAACCCCCGCCTGAGAAGGCATCGGAGATCAGCAAAGCATCTGGACCGCATGCGGCGTTCAGCTTTCCCAGCTCGGTCGCTCCCAGCGTTAGACGTTCCAAACAGGCGTGTACCTTGCCCGGATCGAGAATCATCGCCATCAGGCCGTTTTGGAAGTTCAGCAGCTCAAGAAACTGGGCGAACGGAGAAAATATCTCCGCGTGAACGGACGCGCTCTCCCCTACTCGCTTGATAACCGATTTCAGCGTGTCCTGGTGGAAGGGATCGAAGAACGAATCGAACGGACGCGGTTCCTCGTCGAATCCCCAAGTGTAGGGATACGTAACGTCCGTCAAGTCCCACGGTTCGACGTAATACAGCGTTTCGGGGTCGAGTTCCTCGAAAGTAGGAAAGAACCGGTCGCCGTTCGCCAGGAAGTAATGTGGATTGTCGTCGTGCGGGATCCGCGTGTAGTTTCCGTTTTTCCACCAGACCACGTCCTCGCGTTCCCCTCTTTCCAGCCGGTCGACATGATCCTCGAAGTCAGGGTCGCGCCCCGGGAGGTTGACGAGGATGCCATCGAACCCCGTTCGTTGCTGCATCCCAACCAAGGCTTCGGCGAAGCTCTCCGAACGGTACCAGATGTCGAATGGGTCCAACCCGGAGTTGATGAAGTAGTAGCCGATCGACAGTTGGCAAAACGTCGGTACTTGGTCTGGCGGCTCGCAGGCGTCATCGTAGCCCGATCGCATAGCGCGATTGACTCGCTCTTTAGAAGTTAGCCCCATGGCTTGGCTCGTCCTCAGCTTGGTATGTCGGCGACGTTTCCATTATGCCTGTTTGCGAGATGCGAGCAGGGCGCCCGCCGACTGGGCGGGACTCGCAGCTTAGCGAGTTCGTTTTGCTCCGAATCGGAGTTTGGCTAAACGCCCGAGTATTCGTCGAGTCCAAGTCCACGCAAGTCGGCCATGCGGCCGTCTTCTTCGGCCTCGTAGAGCCGCCATATCAGCCGCAGGCCTTGCAGGCTGCCCGGCGCGTCGGTAAGCGGCGTCGCGCCCGTTTCGATGCAATCGAGGAAATGGGCGAGCTCGTTGTGCGTGAACTTGCGCCCCTCGACGTTCATTAGCGTCTCCGTCTGTTTTACAACCTCCTCGCCGCGCACGTTTTTGTGCCCCAGGAGCTTGCCGTTCTGGAAGTCGATCTCGAGCATGCCTTCGGTGCAGTGAGCCTGGAACGAGTATCCGAGCTTGGTTCCTCGGGCGCCCCAGGTACCAAAGTGATAGCCGAGCTGGCCGCCCTCGAACTCGATCACGGCGTTGCTGGTGCCGTCCTTCTCCATCCACGGAGTGCCGAAGTTGGTTCCCAAGTGGACGCCACGGACCGGCCGCCCCAGAAACCAGAGCAAGATGTCCACGTAGTGGCATCCATGACTCATGAATTCCCCGCCGCCGAGGTTCTTTGCCGAGGCACGCCAGTGGTCGGGTC
>JAPOVO010000449.1 GCA_026708165.1 Chloroflexota bacterium
CCCGCCCGGGCAGAAAGAAATGTGACATCTGGCCGGACTGGCGAACACACATGGGCGCCGAACCTCTCTTTCGCGGTTGCGTGCTTCCCGGCAGGCGCCAGCCGTGGGCGACGCCGTTTTTGGAACTCCCGGCAGGATTTCCAGAAGCACTCGATATAACAAGCAGGACAACCATCAACCAATATCATAAATGATATTGATTATTTTCAATTCTGGCAACAAAATAACGTTTGCCTCAGAATAACAAACCTTTCGCGGCCGCGATTGTCGCGAGTTGTGAGCGCCGTTTTGCACGGGGCCGCACTCACCCGCCAAACTCGATAACCAGGTAATCCGTTTTGGTGTCGATTGTTCGTTTGCCGTGGAATCCGGCACACCCGCACGGAATGCCGACAACTCCCGAACTCGAATCCGGCAATACGTGAACGCAGGTCGGCGCGCGTCCGCAATGGCAGGATGCCGTAGCAGAAGGCCTCGCATCCGATGATTTCGACCCCAATTTTATTATGTTGGGTTGTGGCAATACACGCATCTCGATTGCCGGGGAACACGGAGGCCTGAGGATTGTCAGAACGGCGCTTTTTGAGATGATTTGGCGCTAAACTATTATCAAAATTGAGATATACAAATCTTATATTGGGCATGGTTTAGCATTCAGTTTCTTGTAACAATGCGGAGCGTAGACAGTGTCCACCGCGCTTCGAAGCAGGAATTCGGTGGCCACAAGTGCTGACGACAAGATAGGGAGGGGATCCAAAGGCGAACACATGACTAATGGCGATAAAGTTCACTATGGAACTCAAACGGGAGGACTCGATATGTCTAGAACAAAACTCGCGTCAGCGGCCATGTTCATTATGGTGGCGTCATACTTTTTCTTTCTCTTGCATCCGGTGGTTGCGGCCGAGCGCACCGTCAAAATCGCGGCCTGGGGCGCGAAATCGGGGCCCTTGCGCTCGTTCGGCGTCACCTCCGAGGCCGGGCTCAAAGGGGCGGTGAAGTCCATCAACGATTCGGGCGGCGTGAAACTGGGCGACGGCACGATGGCCAAGATGGAATTCACCTACTACGACTCCGCCTGCAATGCCGATCAGGCCATCTCGATTGCGCGCAAGGTCGAATCGCAGACCGAAGCGTTGATCGGCATCGGCCCGACGTGTTCCGGCGCTGCGGCGGCCATGTACGGCATCTTCCAGAAAAAGGTGGGTGATAAGTCCGATACCGGGCTCCAGTTCCCCATTCTCACCGACACCGCGATTCGCCCCGGCCTTGCCAAGAAGTCCCAGTGGACGTTCCGCAACGTGCCCAACGAGATCACCATGTATGACGCGTTGTTCAAATGGCTGCGCGCTCAGTATCCCGACGTCAAGACGATCTATGGCGGAACCGAGACCGACCAGGCCCACTCCAGGATCACCTTCGCCGCCGTCATCGTCCAAAAGGCCAAGAAATACGGCTTCGAGTGGGTCGGTGGCGGCATCGAAGGGGTGACCGGCAAGATTATAGCGGGCATGAAGAATGTGCTCAAAGTCTCGAAATCGTCCAACTGGCTGCTTGCCGATACGAACTTCTCGGTCCAGGCCCGCGCCTTCAAGAGATCAGGCGCCGACATGATGATCATCTCCTCGCACCCCTTCACCACATGCGGCATGCTCAAGGAAATGAGACGCCAGCGAATCAGGCCGAAGGTGCTCGTGGGACTCACCAGCTCGTCGAGCGCGGAAACCCTCAAGGGTTGCTCCGCCGCCGCGGAAGGCATCTACATCCCGACCGGTTTCGCTCCGATCACGCCCGCCGCCGCGAAAGTCGCCGCCGCAGCAGCAGCCAACGGCGGGGCCGCCGACCTGCACAGCGCGGCCGCCTGGGAGAACGCGCACATCATCAAGCAGGTGGTCGAATCGACCGGCGTCATGGCCAAATCCTCTACTGTGAAGGCCGACAGGCGCAAGGTACGCGACGGTCTCGAAGCCCTGGTCAAGGTCAATGGATTGATGGGCGAGATCGGGCGGGTCCAGGATGAGGGAGAATCCATTAAACCCTACGTCTTCGTGCAAGCCCAAAAGGGGACGTGGAAAGTCGTCCACGATCCACGCTAACGCAGTTTCCGACCAGAATCGGGACTGGCAGATTGTTGATGCGGCGGCATGGTGAATGGGAGTTCGGACAGACGTTGCTCACCATGTCGCCGGGCCGGGGATGGCGTCTTTCCAAGGGAAGTGCGAGAAAACATGACTAGGCTGGTCCGATCACGTATCCGGTATTAGTCTCGCGCGACGCTGATTGTCCCTGGTCGCTGAGGATACAAATGAGATCAGACCATGAGTGATTTTGTGCTCGAGTTCGTAGAGATCACCCAGACCATCGGCGACGGCCTGTTTTTCGGTACGACCTATGCGCTGATCGGTATCGGCTTTTCCTTGATTTTCGGCGCCATGCGAAAACTCAACATGACCTACGCCGCGGCGGCTCTGGCCGG
>JAPOVO010000068.1 GCA_026708165.1 Chloroflexota bacterium
CTCTGAAATCCTCCGCGAGACGACTACTCCAATCGAGACGGCCCGGCGCAAATGGGGGATCTGACACGGGGAAACACCAGGTAGACCGGGAAGACTCGGATCGACCGCGCTCTCATAAACTCAAGAGCGCCACATAAGGAGAGGTGTTCAGGCAGGAACATGCGCGACGACATTCGCTTCTTCGACTGCAATTGCGCGATTGGCCGCTATGCGGTGCCGCCCATGCCCGATTTGCCGCACACCGTCCCGCAAATCCTCGAAACACTTGATTACTCTGGCATCGACTCCGCGATCGTCTACCACATCGCTGCCTGGGAGTACGATCCCGAATCCGGCAACCGCTTCCTAATGGAGGAGCTGGACGGCGAGTCGCGCCTGCTTCCGCAGTGGGTAATCCTGCCCCATCACACCGGCGAGTTCCCCCCGCCGCGCGAGCTTCTCGACACCATGGTCTCGCATGGTGTTCTCACCGCCCGGATGTTTCCCTCTGAGAAGGCAGGGCCCCCGGAGGAAGCCGGCCACAATTTCTCGCTCGCAAGCTGGTCCGCCGGTCCGATCCTGAGCGAATTGCAGGAACGGCGAATGCCGCTCTTCATCGCGCGGTCCCAAATTAGCTGGGACCAGGTGCACGACCTGTGCTCCACATATCCCGACCTGCCGCTGGTTCTCAGCAGCGTCCCGCAGCTCAGCTTCCGCGCCAACCGGCATCTGTGGCCGCTGTGGTCGATTCATAAGAACCTGTATGTCGACACCTCCGACAACGAAGAGACCGCGCGGGTCGAGCGCGTCGTCGAGAGCTTCGGCCCCGAAAGGCTTCTCTTCGGCACGGGCCTTCCCCGCTTTGCGCCCGGCGCGCACGTCGTATCGGTGGCCCGCGCCCGGATCAGCACCGACGCCAAGAAACTCATCGCCTCCCAGAATCTCGAAAGATTGCTGGAGAACGTCAAGAAATGACTTATTCCCGCGCTCTGCAAGGCGCCGACACTGAAGCCCGAACTATCGAAATGTCGCAGGACAGGAGAAACGCATCGTGACAGCCAGCGCGGAACCCACCGTCGCCGAAATCTTGCGCTACGGCCTGGATCACGATTTGACTATCATCGACTTTCACACCCACCTCGGACGCTGGTTCCACTACTGGTTCTCGGAGGACAGCGCCCATCACCTCGTCTCGCGCATGGACGACTTCGGAATAGCCACCTCCATCACGCATCACACGCTCGGCATGGTCGGCGAGTACCGCCGCGGAAACGACATCATCGGCAAGGCGATGCGGCAGTTCCCCGGAAGGATCGAGGGAGCCGCGATGGCGAATCCCCACTATCCCGAAGAGATACGCCCAGAGCTGCAACGCTGCCTGGACGAGTACGACATGCGGGTCATCAAGCTGCACCCCAGCACGCACGCGTACAAGCTAGACGGTGACGGATATCAGCCCGTCTACGAATTTGCCAGCGACAATCGCCTGATTGTCGTGACCCACTGTGGAGCAACTGCCATAAATGGTTCGGCAATGCAGCTCGCTGCTATGGCCGCGAGATACCCCGAAGCCACGTTCGTCGCCTACCACGTAGCTGGCGACTTTGACGGATTGAAGATCTACGGCGAAGCGATCCGGCCCTATCCCAACTACTACGCCGAGATTTGCGGCCCCATGACGCACAACGTCCTGGAGATGCTCGTCGACGAGGTCGGCGAGGACAAGGTCCTCTTCGGTTCCGACCACATCTTTATGTCGATGCCCCCAGGCATCGGAAGAATCGCTTCCTGCCGCCTCAGCGAGCTTCAGAAACGCAAGCTGCTCGGACTCAACGCCAAGCGGCTCCTCGACCGCCTGCGCGGCCGAACCAGCTAAGAGCCCGGATTTAGCCGAAGCATAACGGCGGTTCCCCAGCCGATCAGGCCGCTGTCCTCGATTCTCTCTTCGCAGTCGCGTTCGCGCTCGGCCCCTTCGCACAGCCGTGCGGCCACGTCGGCGGGATTGGTCCAGTCGCCGGAAACGTCCTCGAACCACGCCCCCAGGTCAACCTCGTTACTCACCTTGGCGCGTCGAAACGCGCTCCTTCCGTCCGAATGAGTGGCAGTGACGAAAACGAGATTCACATCGTCCAGCGCCGCGCCGTCGAAGAGCGTCGTCGTAGTCGCCAGTCCATCGATGCCTGTTGAGTTGGTTAACTCGTGCAGCAGCGGCGGGTTCGCCGGCCCCCTGATCCGGCCAAACACCTCATAGTGGACCTCGACGCCCTCTGCCGGGGCCGTGGAGCCGTCGGCAAGCCGCTCGACAACTTGCACGGCGACGAATAGCCGGGCCTGCGGATCGGTCGGGTCACCGCACCCCCCGGCGACAGCCGCCCCAACCGACAGCAACACGATCAGCGCTGCGGACCGCAACGCCGCGAAACCTCGCCTCTTCCGTCTAACGCCCCTACTCCACCGGGCAAACCGCCGTGATCCACCGCAAGAGCCTCCACA
>JAPOVO010000353.1:0-875 GCA_026708165.1 Chloroflexota bacterium
CGGATGACGAGCAAGCCGTGGGGGCTGTTCGGAGGTGGGGGCGCGGATATGTCGAGACTGCTAGTGAAGAAGGCGGGCTCGGAGAGTTTTGTGACGTTTCGGGAGGCTTACGGAACGGCGAGCAACTCACGGGTCGCGAACATCAAGCTGAAGGCGGGGGACCAGGTGATGTTGTGCAGTCCGGGCGGCGGCGGGTACGGCCCGCCCGCCGAGCGGGAACCGGCGTCGGTGCTAGAGGACGTTGCGGAAGGGTATGTCTCGGACGGCGAGGCGATGGCGAGCTATGGGGTGGCCATCGAGAGCGAAAACGGCGCATCGAGGGTTGATTGGGAGGGGACGGAGAGGTTGAGGGGGTAGGTTTGGTGTGCTCCCGTGGTTCGTAGTTTCAGGTTTCAACCTCACCCCTGCCCTCTGCCATCGAGGAAGAGGGAGCTAGGGACTACCTAGTCCTCAGCATTCGGGGAGAGGGGATGGATTCCCGTTTTCACGGGAATGACGGGTTGGAGGGCCGGTTCATGGATTGGGGGCGGAGGGGCTGATGGGTAGGTTGAGTGTGCTTCCGTGATTCGTGATTTGGGGATTCACCCTCACCCCAGCCCTCTCCCATCTAGGGAGAGGGGGCTATGGACAAAGTAGTCTTCTGCATTCAGGTAGGTGGATACCCGTTCCCCGCTTTCGCGAGGACATGTTTCACGGGAATGACGGAAGAACGGCGCGATGACGGGGACGACACCTGGGTTGCTGCTCAACTCTGACTGGATTCCTGCCCCGTATCGGCGTACGGGGTGACGTTCTTTCGCCGGAATGACCCAAGGGACCGCGGCGGGGCAGGCCGATTATTTCGTGTCAGACATCGGCGGCGGGGCGGCCGGAGC
>JAPOVO010000353.1:885-2467 GCA_026708165.1 Chloroflexota bacterium
GTCGGAGTACCAGTGGGTGTCGCGGGTGATGAGGTGGTGGGGGTGGGCGTTGGCGAAGTCTTCGTTTAGCTCGACTCCGAGGCCGGGGCGGTCGGGCAACTCGAAGTAGCCGTCTTTAATGACGAGCGGTTCCTGGAGAACGCTCTCGAAGTACGGGGGCTTGCGGGCGTATTCGAGAATCAGGAAATTGGGCATGGCGGCGGCAGTGTGGACCGAGGCGGCGCAGGCTACGGGGCCGTTGGGGTTGTGCGGCGCGACCTTGACGTAGTGAGGTTCGACGTAGGCGGCGATGCGGCGGAGCTCGGAGATGCCGCCGGAGTAGCAGATGTCGGGCTGGATGATCGGGACGGAGCCAAACTCGATCAGCTCCCGAAATCCCCAGCGCGTGTAGAGGCGCTCGCCGGTGGCTGAAGGCACACTGGGAACGGCGGCCGCGACCTTGGCGTAGGCCGCCGGGTTGTCGGGCGGAATGACCTCTTCGACGAACAGAAGGTTGAACGGGCGGAGCATTTCGAGGCACTTCACGGCGGTGGGAGGGTTGAGCCGGCCGTGGAAGTCGATCATGAGGTCCATCTCCGGACCGACCGCCTGCCGGATCGCCGAGGCGTCGGCGACGGCGGCGTTTACGAGGTCCATGTCGGAGGTCAGGCCGGAAGGGGCCTCGGGGCCGAACTTGAACCCGGTGAAACCCTGCGCTTTCGCGGCTACGGCCTGGTCGACGACGGAGCCGGTCAAGTCGGGGCGAGCGTAGCAGCGCACGCGATCGCGGACGGGTCCGCCGAGCATCTTGTAGACGGGGAGTCCGGCGGCTTTTCCGGCGATGTCCCAGAGGGCCATGTCGACGCCGCTGATCGCGGCGTTGAGGACCGGTCCGCCGCGCCAGAACGGATGCCTGAACATCTGCTGCCAGAGGTGCTCGACTCGGGTCGGGTCCTGACCGACCAGAAAATCGCTCATCCGCTCGATGGCGGTAGTAACCGGGAACTCCATGCCAAGCAGGGTGCATTCGCCGAGACCGGTGATGTCGGTGTCGGTCTCGATTATCACGAACGTCCAGTTGCGGTCGAGGCGCGTGTGCTCGTCGGCGGGGGCGCCGACGTGGCGGGTCTTGATTTCGGTGATTTTCATTGATCGGCCCTGCCTATGTTTGGGAATCCACGGTGGAGAGTTCCGCCTGTTGGGGTGAGGATTGGGAAGGTCTGAGTCATCGGACTATTTCCGTGGGCGCTGGTCGTTGCGGTCCAGCGGGAGGCTGACGCTCGCGCCTTCGGCGACGGAGATGTAGGCGGCCTGGATGATCTCGACGCAACGGAGTCCGTCTTCGCCAGTCAACACGGGAGTCTCGTCGCGAAGGACCCAGCCCGCGAAGTTGGACCACTCCCGGACGAACGCGACATCGTGTCCGTAGCCTTCGAAGAACGTGGTGTGCATGGGCTGGTCGTGAAGCTGATGGTGGACGGCGACCTTACGCGGGTCGTAGGACATACCGCCGTTTTCGCAGACGATGTCGAAACCGAAGGCGGTGCGATAGGTGCCCATCGGATAAAGCGTCGAGACCTGCAGCGAGCCGACGGCTCCAGAG
>JAPOVO010000036.1 GCA_026708165.1 Chloroflexota bacterium
GGCAAGACCTGCTCGTCTAGGAAGAATGATTCTCTATCGAACCCTCGCACGAATAGCGTTACGGAAAACGGCACGAACGAAACCGCCAACAGTATCAGCATGTGCCAGATATGCCGCCGGTCGCCCGCCGTAATCGAGTAGATATTCCCTAGCAAAAACGCCTGCATGATGATCACGAATGGCAAGTACTGGACCATCTGCATCCACTTGTCTCCTCGGGTTACGCGTGACAGGAGCTCGAGCTCGCCAAGAAACAGCGGCATTAACGCGAACGTGACGAAGAAGAGAGTCCTCCAGGCAGCGTCGCCTGTCGTCGAGTACGACCCAGTGTTCAGGTCTACGATCCTGAGACCAAAGATCAACTTCCCCGGAGTTGCCCCCATCCGCACTTGAAAGGGAACGTAGTAGGCGATCGCCACAATCATGAACACGCCGCCGAAGATCGTGCCGAGGCCGACCCCGGTCAGGATGTAGTCGGTGTCTCCATTCAGCAGCCGTATCAGCCCGTCTAGCAGCAGGGACAAGACGAAGCTCACGCCCAGCACGACGGCTGCGTCGATGGCGGCGGCCATAAGCCGCGGGCCCGCCGGGGCGGCCTCCAGACGTTTGGCGGCCTCCGAGCGCAACGGATATCGGCACGACGAGCAGTTCCGATCGTTGAGTAGGTTTTCCTCGCCGCATCTCGGGCATCTGATGCGATCGGTGTCCAGGACCTGCCTCTGATCGATAGCCACTTAACTCCTCCGCCTTTGCGAGGCGCTGCGAATTCCTAGCGCCTCTGCGCGCTGCCGTATATTAGCGAATTTTCGAACCAAACGATCGGGAACTTCGCGACCATTGTCAAGATCCGCGGCCGCTGGAAAATCCGCCCCCACTTGGCTAGCTCATCCAGTCCAGGCACACGCCCCAGTAGCTCTCTTTGTCGTTGAGCAGCGACTCATAGGCATGCTTGATCTGCTCGGCGGGGAGTCGGTGGGAAATCAAATCGCGTACGTTGATCTTCCCCGACTCGACCATCTCGAAGATCGACACGAGATTTCCAACCGTCGAGTTGCGCATGCCCGTCGCCGGATGCATCGGTATCTTCCACTCGAGCGCGCTCTTGAAGTCGATCCACTTGTTATGGATGTCTCGCATCGCTGTGGTCAAATCTGATTCGTAAGACGCGCGCGGCGTACCTAAGAGAATCACTTCTCCGAACTGTGCGGTCACACTCGCAGCCTGTTCGACTACGGCCGAGTGCCCAACCGCGTCTACGGTAATCAGAGGCAGGTCGGTGCCTGCTAGCTCCCGAATCTGTGACGCGACATCATCGCCGCCCGGGATGACGTTCTCGATACCGACATGCACGGCCAAATCCCGGCGGGCGGCCATGGGGTCTATCCCGATCACCCGCGCTCCGGCAAGCTGAAAGAACTGGGCCGCCAGGTTCCCCACCACTCCAAGACCGAATACTGCCACTCGATCATGTACTTGCACCGAACTGGTCTGCAACGCGGTTATCGCGACGCATGCCATCCGCGCCGCAGCCGCCTCCGAATAATCGATGCCATCCGGGACCTCCACGACCAGACCGCGTCGTCCAGTCGTCGGCTGAACATGGTGGGACGCGTGCGGCCCCATGGTGAAGACCCGGGTTCCCTCGCTGAATCCCTCGTGATCGTCTGCCGATGCCAGGATCCGCCCGACGTTGGCGTAACCGGGGACCTTGGGATACTCGTTCCAGGCGCCGGGCGTACGAACAGTCGGATCGATGCCCGTGTAATTGGCCAGTTCCGTCCCGGCGCTGATGAAGGTCGTCTCGGTCTCGATCAGCACTTCGCCCGGACCGGGTCGGTCCGGCAACTCGGCTGTCTCCAGCTCCACGTGATTCTCGCGTCGGACGATTGCCTGTCTTATACGCATGGTCTCACCTGTCAGTCCGGCAATCATTTACATATGCGCCCTTTAGCCTAGAACACAGTTCGATAGGCTAACCGGCTCTGCCGCTATCGATTCGACCCGCCCCAACACCACGGGGTTACCAAGCCGCCCGAAAGAGCCTGATCCTCAACTACCGGCTTGAAGCGACCCAAGCACGATGAACAGCTCGAACAGCTTTCCCGCAATTTCGTCCGGCGTTACCTCTTCCGCGTCAGTCGGAATGGCGATATCAAAGTCCTCGTTCCAATCGATTTCAACCTTGGACGGTTCCCCAGGACCAGGTTCGCTATAGGTGACGGTTACCGGATAGTAAGTAGCCGTGTCGAGGAAAACCTGCAATCCCGGCTGAGTGGCGTCTTCCAACACGAAACAAGTGCGCTCATCCCGGCAAGGCTCGACCCCCACCGCGCTGAGTTGCCCCTCCAACGCCGCTGTCGCAGCAAACGTTGCTATATCTGCGAAAGGACTCTCGGCTCCTTCAGCCGTCAGCCAGCCGGTGCTCTCGCCGCCGGACC
>JAPOVO010000151.1 GCA_026708165.1 Chloroflexota bacterium
GGTGCCGGGGGCGCGCGGGCACGCTGATGGCCGGTCGGAACGGGCTGCACGGGGACGTCGAGGCGGGCCTGGCCGCCTGTAAGCACGACCATTTCGTTACCTCGCATGCCGCGTATGGCTACCTGGCCGCTCGCTATAACATCGAGCAGATACCCGTCGCCGGGTTATCGCCAGAAGCGGAGCCTTCGCCCCAACAACTCGCCGAAATCACGGACGAAGTGACCGAATTAGGTCTGAGCTACGTCTTGGTGGAACCTGTGCTCGCCGAGAGCCTCGTCGAGACAGTCGCCCGAGAGACGGGGGCCGAGCTTCTTCCCATTCATGTCCTTGAGAGCGTGACGGAGGGAGAACTCGAGGCTCATGGCGACTACTTAGGTCTCATGCGCGACAACCTGGCCAGCCTCAGGCTTGCCCTGGAGTGTTCTTGATCGCCGCAAACTGGATGCGGAGACCTGTGATCGAGTGGGACCACGTGACCTTCGCCTACGGAGAGGTGGTGGCGGTGGAGGATGTGTCGCTGACGGTCCACGAAGGGGAGATCGCGGCCCTACTGGGGCCGAACGGCAGCGGCAAGAGCACGCTCGTAAAGCTGGCGCTTGGCTTGCTGCAACCGGGGTCGGGCGCCGTGCGGATTTTTGGATGCGATGCGGCGGACTTCAGGGAGTGGCGCCGCGTCGGATACCTGCCACAGGTAGTAGCCGGGGCATGGCGGGATTTCCCGGCCACCGTGGCCGAGACGGTGGCTCATGGCTCCTACGACGGTTTCTCGCCGTTCGCGATATTTCACCGGTCCGAGCGGCCGGACGTCATGGAGGCGCTTGAAGCTGTCCGCATGACCGAGTACAGGCGCCGGCGTATGTCGGAGCTCTCGGTGGGCCAACAACGGCGCGTGCTGCTGGCCCGCGCGCTGGTGCGCCGGCCCGACTTGCTGGTGCTGGATGAACCCGCGGCCGGCGTGGACGTCTCCGGTGAAGAGCAGCTGTATGACACACTTCGCGATATCAACCGCGAGCGAAACATCACCGTCGTGATCGTTTCGCACGACATCGGGGCGATGGTCCGCGAAGCCAGCACGGTGGCGTGCCTGAACTGCAGGCTGGTGCGGCACGGTCCGCCGCATGAACTGACCCGGGATGAGATTTCCACCCACTATGGCGTGCCGGTGGACGCACTGGTCCACGGCGCGCTCAACGAGCATCGCTAGCGATGCCGGCGATCCTCCAGTACGAATTCATGCTGCGGGCCCTGGCCGGGGGCACGCTTGTGGGCGTGCTGGGGCCGATGCTCGGCATGTTCATCGTTCTGCGGCGGTTCTCGCTTATCGCGGATACGCTCGCGCACGTTGCGCTCATGGGGGTGGCGATCGGCCTTGCCACGAAGACGTTCCCCTCGGCGGCTGCCGTGGCGTCGGCATCGCTGGGCGCGATCCTGGTGGAGCAACTGCGCTCGCGCGGACGGCTCCCGGGCGACGTGGCGATGGCGGTGGTGCTGTACGGCTCACTGGCTTTCGCCGTCGTGGTAATCGGCATCGCCCGAGGCTTCAACGTCGACCTGTTCTCGTTTCTATTCGGTTCGATCCTCAGCGTATCGCCGCTGGACCTGTGGCTGCTCGCCGGACTGACGGTGGCCGTAGCATTGTTCGTGGCGGTTTTCTTCGTCGACCTGGCGCAGATAGCCCTCGATGACGACCTGGCCAGGGTGAGCGGCGTGCGGACCGGTCTGCTGAACCTCGCGCTGGCGGTGCTGACGGGCGCGACCATATCGTTGTCGATGCGGGTGGTCGGCGTGCTGCTGGTGGGAGCGATGCTGGTTATACCGGTGTTGGTTGGCTTGCGTCTGGCTCGGGGGCTGCGGGCCGCGGTAGGCACGGCAATCGTCGTGGGGGTTGTCAGCGTACTCTCCGGATTGGCGTTCGCGTTTTACAGCGACGTATCGGCGGGAGGCGCGATCGTGCTGACGGCGCTGGCCATCCTGGCGTTGTCGCACGCCTGGGTCGCGCTGCGCCGCCGGGATGGGGCGTTTCTGCCGTTTGGGGGCAGATAGGGTCTGTCGCTGGCCGCGGCTGCTCTATGTACCGCGAGCCGAGGCCGGTGATGGCGAAGTCGAGGTTTCCAGACTAATCGGCGAATGCGACGCGCGGTGACGCGTCGGTAATCGTCCGACGAACTTCCTACAAATCCTCGGGCAGGTCGTGGATGCTGGTGGGGCTTTCGGGGAGGCGGCGCTGGCCGGGGCGGAGCCGGAGGGCGAAGGGGTCGGGCTGGATGGCGGCCATTACGACCTGGCGCATCTTTGCGGCGGATATCCGGCGCACGATGGCCTCGCCGATGACTATCCCGGTTTGAGCGCCGGCGCGAATCAAGGGGTCGTTCATCCTGTTGAAGTCGTAGGGGGCGTCGTCGTCGGGATGCCTGCTGGGCAG
>JAPOVO010000307.1 GCA_026708165.1 Chloroflexota bacterium
CCTCCGGCATGACGCTCGATGACCGACAGGCCTTTGAGAACTTTCTACCAGATGGCCCTCTTGTCTTTGCATATCTCAGCGGACTCAGAGAACCGTTGCGAATCCGCGACTACCATGGCCATCTCATGTCGCTGGGCCTTCCCGACTTCTCTCCCGTCCCGATCGACGCGTTCCTGACGGCGCCCATCCGCCATGGGGGAGAGGCGGTGGGCACCATCTACGTGGCCAGGCAAGAACCGGGCCGGGAATTTACGCAACAGGACGAGGAAACCCTGGTGATGTTCGCGCCCCAGGCGGCGCTGGTGATCGCGAATGCCCGCAGGTACAGGGATGAGCAGCGGGCGAGGACCGACCTGGAAGCGCTGATAAACACCTCGCCGGTGGGGGTCGTGGTTTTCGACGCCAGGACCGGAGCGCTGGAGTCTCTAAACCGGGAGGCGAGGAGGATCGTTGAAGGCCTGCGGGGGCCGGACCAGTCATACGAGCAGCTGCTGGGCATGGTGGCCTGCAGGCGCGCGGACGGGCGTGAGGTCTCACTGCTGAAATTGCCGATGGCCGAGGCGCTGAGCGCCGGCGAGACGGTACGCGCCGAGGAGATCGTCCTGAGTGTCCCCGACGGAAGGAGCGTCACCACGCTGCTCAATGCCACGCCCATTCTTTCCGAGGAGGGCGAACTCGAGACCTTCGTGGTGACCCTGCAGGACATGACGGCGCTGGAGGAATCGGAGCGGCTGCGGGCCGAGTTCCTGGCGATGGTGAGCCACGAGCTGCGCACGCCGCTCACCTCGGTTAAGGGATCGATCGCGACCCTGCTGGACCCGCCGATCGCGCTCAACCCCACCGAGATGCGCCAGTACTTCAGGATTATCGACGCCCAGATCGACCGGATGCACGTGCTAATCAGCGACCTGCTCGACGTGGCCCGCATAGAGACGGGCACGCTGGCGGTTGCGCCCGAGCCTACGGACGTCGCCACTCTGGTGGGTGAAGCAAAGAACGCCTTCCAGAGCGGCGGCGGCAGGCACCGCGTCGAGATCGAACTCCCGCCGGACCTTCCCTGGGTGATGGCGGACAGGCTTCGTATGATCCAGGTGCTGGGCAACGTGCTCTCCAACGCCGCCAAGAACTCGCCGGAGAAGTCCCCCATCAGCGTGAGCGCCGCCAGGGAGGACGTCTACGTGGCCGTGTCCGTCAGCGACGACGGCAGGGGCATTCCGGCGGAGAGCCTGCCGCACCTGTTTCGGAAGTTCTCCCGAATAGACGCCGAGGAGCAGGCGGGCGACACCGGCCTCGGTCTTGCAATCTGCAAGGGAATTGTCGAGGCGCACGGGGGCCGCATATGGGCAGAGAGCGACGGGCCGGGCTTGGGCGCGCGCTTCACTTTCACGATACAGACGGTGGATGAGGCGGGGTACGTCTCTCCCGTCACCGCCGCTCCGCCCTCGACCCGCTCGTCGCGGCGGCGGGCGGCGGAAAAGCTGCGCGTGCTCGCGGTGGACGACGACCCCCAGGCGCTCAGGTACGTCCGACAGGTCCTCATCAAGTCGGGCTACACGCCGATCGTGACGGCCGATCCGGAGGAAGCCCTGCGCCTGGTGGAGGAGAAGAAGCCCCATCTGGTACTGCTGGATCTAATGCTGCCGGGGACCGACTGCATGGAGTTGATGAAGTACATCGCGGAGGAGGCGCAGGTGCCCGTCATCTTCCTGTCGGCCTACGGTCAGGACCAGCTCATAGCCACGGCGTTCGACATGGGGGCCGCCGACTACGTGGTCAAGCCCTTCTCGCAGGTGGAGCTTGCGGCCAGGATCAGGGCGGCTCTGCGCAGGCGGGATGCGCCGGGGCCGTCGCAGCCCTACGTGCTAGGCGACCTGACCATCAACTACGACGAGCGCCGGGTGAGCGTCGCCGGTCGTCCGGTGCAGCTAACCGCCATCGAGTACCGGACGCTGGCCGAGCTTTCTGTGAATGCCGGGCGCGTGCTGACCTACGAGCACCTGCTGAGACGGGTCTGGCGGCTTGATACGGACGCTGACGTTCGCCCCATGCGCACCGTGGTAAGCAGTCTGCGCCGCAAGCTGGGCGACGACGCCGAAAACCCCATCTATATCTTCACCGCGCACCGCGTCGGCTACCGGATGCCGAAGGGCGCGACGCCGGCTGAGGAATCGCCGGGTCCCTGAGCCGTGGGTGCCTCACTTGACAATCGGGACGGCCTGCTCCGGGAGCCGGTATCGCCGCTATGTCAGTCCCGCGAGCGGCGGGAGGGGCTAGCCGCCAGAGCCAGCGATCCCGAGTCCGAATTCACTCATCTACCTGGTGAGTCGCACCATTGAGCTGGTGATTCAACTTAAGGGGAGGTGAGGGAGCGTGGACCGAACTATCGGACGTTTTGCGTTCCGTATGAGGTGGCTGCT
>JAPOVO010000261.1 GCA_026708165.1 Chloroflexota bacterium
CGAAAACGGCTGCATGCACGTCAAGCCCGGCACGCACAAGGAGGGGCCGGTCGTGCATTTCGAGCGCCGCGACTGGCAGATCTGCGACGAGCATCTCGACCTCACCCGCGACGTCATGGTCCCGCTGAAGCCCGGCGGCGTCCTCTTCTTCAACGGCCTCACCCACCATGGCACGCCCGCCAACCGCACCGACGACCGTCGCCGTGCGCTCCAGATGCACTACATCCCGGCCGGCACGCCCCGCACCTCCCATGACGACCGCATGGCAATCTTCGGTACCGAAGGCAAAGACATCACCTGCTGAGATAGCCCTCACGCGCCCCCACCGCCTTTCCGCCCTTTACTGTCATTCCGAGCGAAGCCGAGGAATCTAAACCGAGTCGCCCTTACGCGCCCGACCAGACCTCCACGTAGGGGCGGTTCGCAAACCGCCCACGGGGTCCCCCACACGCGCCAGCCCAACGCATTCGCCCGCCACCCCATCCCGAATCACAACTCGCTCATGAACTGGAACACCGCATCCGAATGCCCCGGCAGAATCTCGTGGCCGAAATCGGGATACACCCGCAGGTCCTTCTCCGACTCGATCTTGTTGTAGGCCGCGAACTGCGTTGAAGGCGGGCAAATCGTGTCCATCAAGCCGACCCCCATCATCACCCGTCCCCTGATGCGCCGAGCCAGGTGCTGCACGTCTATGTAGCCGAGCCTCGTGAAGATCTCATCCTCCCGCTCGTGCAGAGGGTCGAAGTGCCGGAAGAACTCCTGCAGCTCCAGGTATGCGTCCTTGGCCTGGTCCATCTGCCACACCCGCTTGTAGTCGCACAGGAAAGGAAAGACCGGCGCCGCGCGCTTCACTTCCGGCACGAGCGACGCGCACGCCAGAGTCAGCCCGCCTCCCTGGCTGGCCCCCGTGACCCCGACCCGCGCCGCGTCCACCTCCGGCATCCCCATCACGATCTTCGTCAGCTGCGCCGTGTCCAGGAATATCTGGCGAAACAGCAGCTTCTCCGGCGAGTCCTCCAGGCCCCGTATGATCTGCCCGCTGAGGGTCGGCCCCTTCACCGACCCGGTGTCCTCCGACAGACCGCCCTGGCCGCGGCAGTCCATCGCCGCCACCGTGAACCCGGCCGCCGCGTATCCCAGCTTGTCGGTCCATTCGCCGGAGTTGCCCCTGTAGCCGTGGAACATGATCACGGCCGGATGCGGCTCCGGCGTCTCCTTCGGACGAATCAGCTTGGCGTGGACCCGTGCCCCGCCGGCCCCAGTGAAATACAGATCGAAGCACTCGGCGAACGCCGTCTCAAAAGAGGAAGGCACGAACTCCAACTGCGGATCGATGGACTCTATTTCCGCCAGGCCCCTCTCCCAGAATTCGTCGAAGTTCGGCGGCTTCGGGTTCGATCCCTCATACGTCTGCAGCTCGTCCCAGCTCATGTCAAACAGCAACGGCATCACGATCCTCCAGTTCTTCTAGCAGAGTGTGCTCTCGTTCTCTTCCGTCGCTACCGCTCCAGACTGTCCCGGAAAGCGGTCACTGCGGACAGGCCGGACTCTGGAATCACCACGCCCGAAAGCCTCGATCAGTCTATCGATGAATGTCGAAGGTCAACTTGCTGGTGGTCGATAATAGGCAGGGACCCGGACGCGGGAGCAGGAGCGAGGAGACTCAATGACGTACAAACCCGGGCCATGCCCCATCTGGGGAGAACCGTTTCTTGCAGACATCATGCCCACTGCTGATCATTTGCTGCGCGTGCGTTCACCTCGTGCTGGTGGAGACTACTCGGTTTCTCAGCGGACCCATGTAACCCACCTCGCACAATTGAATACCGAAGAGAAAGCCCGTCTGACTACCTGGCTCATCGATCAGCGTTCCCGTGGTGTTGATTGCCCCAAGGTGACAGCAGAGATCGTTGAATATGTCCGCAGAAAATCGCCTCTCCCAGCTCATGAGCGTGCGGTAAGGCTGCTCAGATTCACTGCAACCAAGTCCGAATCTATCGGAACCTACGCCTCCATCGGAGTCGATGACCCAGGTGTCCTTACATGGTCTGAATCATCGACGCCAGACGAGGCCGACTATCTTGTCGACTATCTGCGAGCCATGGGGTGGATTGAGGGAACATGGGTCGCGACAGGGGGCGGCAAATTTAGGGTCACGGTTGACGGATACTTTCAAATCGCAGAGCAAGCAAAAAACCTCGATTCGTCCAAAGTATTCGTCGCGATGTGGTTCGACGACAGCATGGATCGTATCTACGAGGCAGGATTCAAGCCTGCTATCAAGGATGCGGGTTACAAGCCATTGCGGATAGATCGGAAACCGGACCTCAACAACATCCACGTCGAGATCATTGCGGAAATCCGTCGATCCAAGTTCGTTGTGGCCGACTTCACCCACAAAAAAGACAGC
>JAPOVO010000485.1 GCA_026708165.1 Chloroflexota bacterium
GCTTGCCGGGGTAGGTGAACTCCTCGACCAGAACGATGTCGCCGGGATCGATGAATGCGTCGAAGATGATCTGCGCGGCCCCGCCGGCTCCGCTGCTCAGGAAAATCGAGTCGATGCCTGTTTCGAGTCCCCGATTCTCTTCGAGGTTTCGGGCGGTTAGCTCTCGCAAGCCGAAGTGCCCCTGTGGCGGTGGATACTTCGCCAAGTCTCGGGTCTGTGTACGCATGGCCGCGCGGAGGGCATCAGTAAAGCCGCCCGCGGGGAGCGATTCCGGGTCGGCATTAGTTACCGAGAATTCGTATTTGGTGACTGCTTGCAACCCGGGATGAAGCTTCACCGAAGTCGAATGCCTAGTCGAAAACAGATTTTCGTAGTTCACAGCCATTTGCGAGTCTACCCTTTCTCCCGTCTCGATCGCGCTGGGTTACTGGATGAAGCGGGCGAGACCGAACGGCGTCAGATTCAGGCATTCGGATCGACCGCCAGCGATCAGCTCAGCCATCGCCCGGCCGGAACCGGTGGAAAGCAAAATGCCCGAACGGCCATGTCCGGTCGCCACATACGCACCCTCGGTTCCCGGTACGCGCCCCATGATAGGGATCTCGTCCCGGGACATAGGGCGGAGACAAACTGTCTGCTCGACGACCTCCGCTTCCGAGACGATTGAAACGTAACGATTCGCAAATGCGAGGATGCTGCGGCGTGCTTTGCCGGTCGGAGAAGTGTCGAAGCCAACGTTCTCCTCGGTGGTGCCGACGTAGAGGAGACCCGACCGCTTCGGTACCAGGTAGTCCCCCTCGCCGTTGCTGAAGCCGGCCTGATGCTGCGGGCCGTCGACGCGGAGCCGAAGAATCTGACCTTTCAATGGGTATACCGGAATATTGAAATCAAGCCAGTCTGAGGCTTCGGCGGTCCACGGTCCCATGGCGAAGACAACCGATCCCGCCGGTACCGTTTCTCCGCCCAGTTCGACGCCCGTGACGCGTCCGCCGCTTTGAGTGATCCCGGTAACCCGTGCGTGCCTGGTCGATGCGCCCAGGCGGCGGGCGGCGGCAACCAGAGACTCTGTGAACTTGCGCGGATCTACGAGCGCCGAGTCAGTATTCAGCAGTCCTCCGGAGACTGGCAAGTCGATCCATGGACAGACGTTCGGCACGTCGCCGGAGTCTATCCAGCGTATCGAGGACTTACCGGCGCCCTTGTCGGTGAGGAGTCGTGCGGCTGATCGAAGCGCTCTCGCCTCGCTCGCGGAGTCGGCGACGGAGAGCATGGGGCATTCGTCGAAGTCGTATTCGAGACCCGTTTGCTCCGGCAGACTCGACGCCAACTCACGATGGGATTCGAAAGAGAGCGAATGCAGCTCGCCCATCGGCCCTGTTGCGAAAGGACCGGGAGCGGAGATTATTCCCGCGGCAAACCCACTCGCGCCTCGCGCGATCGAGTGCGACTCGACGATCAGGACGCGCAGCTGCAGGTTCGAGAGATAGTACCCAAGTGCGGCTCCGACCGCGCCGCTGCCGCAGATTATGACGTCGGGAGATTTCGAAGAACTCATGACGCGAGGCCAGAACTAGCCGCCATGTGGGCGGCGTTCATGCGTCTACGCAAACGTTTGGCTCGGTGTTCGAGGGCCCATTCCGATAGCTGTCCTCCCATCGGAAACGAAAGATCCTTTGCGAGATTGTCCGCGCTCATGCAGTAGAAATAGGCTCTTCCGAACTCATATAAGTGATGCTCAAAATACTTGGCAAGCTCCACGCATGCTGCGGCGCCCGCCCGCCCCTTACCTTCGGCGAGCTTCTCCCAGATCGACGATGCCTTGGACCACTCTTTGCGACGTTTATAGATGAGCGAGAGCGAGAATGCGTACTTGGCCGCCGCTTCTGGCTGGAGCGACTCAGCCAGCGCGGCCGAATACGCTTCGGCGGCGATGTCGAATCGACCGTCCATTTCATGGATTCTGCCAATGCCGGCCACCGCGTGCGGGTCCACGGTTCCCGGATTTCGCCAGGATCCCATAGTCGAATCGACGATTCCCACCAGGCTGACCATTGAAAGTATGTCCTCGACGTTGTGAGCGAATACGGCTCGCAGCTCCTCCGCGTCGCCCGACCTCAGGTAATCGAAGTAGATTTCCGGCACCTGCCAGCTTGGAACGTCAGTAGGTCTGCGGTGCGCCAGCAGCGCAGACTCGAGCGACCCTAGCCGCAAGCCTATTCGGGCCGCGAACGGGGCGCGCGACCATATCCTTCGGCACGTGTGAAGCAGGTCGAAATGGGCTAGCTGGTCGAGCCGGGGGCGGATGCGGGACAGGATGAACCGGGTGTTGAGCAGTGGAAAGTCGAAGGATCTGCCGTTGAAGGTCACAGCCCAGTCGAACCGCCGCAACGCTTCG
>JAPOVO010000171.1 GCA_026708165.1 Chloroflexota bacterium
GAAATTCGCCCCGGCCGCTTCGACAAGCGAGATACTCAAGCCGCCTTCTCCCGCTCGTCAAAATATCCGGTACGTGCCGTGGACTGTCCTATTTCGCCGATCCGGTCGAAGTGAAGCAGGTACGTCTTCTGCACGTGCGCTTCTATTTCCCGCAGGTATTCGCCCGCAACCTCGGTATTCGTCGAAAGCAGGATCACCTGATGTTCCCTGTTCGCCAAGTGCTTCAGCACCCCCTTGCGGTGTTCGATGTCGAGCCTTCCGAGCGGCGTATCAATCAGCATCGGAAACATCCGGCCCGACACCGACGACACCGCGGATATCAGCGACTGCGTGAACATCTGCTTCTCACCTGCCGCAAGATCGTACGCCCGCACATCGACCCCGTCCGCGTTCAGCAGTTGCACGTCGCAGTCCTCGGCGATGTGGATCCGTTCCACCAGGTTCTTCTTGTGGGCCATCGACGTATGGGCCCTCGTCATCGCCTCGGCAATCGCATCGATCTGGCTGGGTACCGCTCTGGCAACCACCTCGTCCACCATCGACGACACTTTCAGTGCGCGGATCGCCCTTCGCACCGCCGGCTTGGCAGCATCCCACTGGCCAGCCATCTTGGTCAGTTCAGTGTTCTTCTGATGAATCTGGCTCTCCAGCGACACCGTCTCACGCCGCAGGGCGCCCACTTCCTGGTCCAGTTCCTGAATCTCTCCGTTCAACGCCAGGAGACGTTCGCGCTTGGAATCCACATGCGGCGCTACCGCTTCCGTGCGTACGACCTCCTCCCGAATGCGTCGCAGTTCGTCCTCGTTGGCCGCAATGCTGTTGAGGAGTTCGACAATCACCGGGGCACCGAGGTGGTCCAGCTCTTCGAGCCGCGCGATCACCTTCCCCCGCTCAAGATCGTTCAGGAACGGATGACGATAGTCCGGTGCACAATTGCCCGGCGGCGGGTACCAGAGCTTGTCCCAAGCGTCTCGCGCCGCTTCCAGGACCGCGCTGCGCTGGTTTTCGGTCAAAGCGGGATCCACCGAACCCATCCTGACCTCCACAGCATCAAGAAAGCGCTCAAGGTTGGTATCGCCCTGGTTCTTTCCGTTTTCCCAGCGTCCGCGTACCGCTTCCGACTCCAGTCGTTGCCCGAGCTTCTTTCTTAGTCCAATCCCGCACAGCGAAAGTGCGATGTCCTTGACCAGCAGTTCCTCGAGCTCCGCCCGCCTTTCTTCTATCTCGCGCTCATAGTTCTTGATCTGCTCGAACTGCTCCTGCAGCAACGCCTGCGAACCGGCGCCGAAGCTGGCCAACTCCCGCGTGAGCGTTTCCCGTTCGCCCTTGAGTCTTGCGAGGGACGGTTCGACCTCTCTCAGGCGAGCGGCTTTCTTCTCGTGATCGATCGTCAGCTGGTCGCGCTCGAACTCCAGCCTCTCTATGGTCCGGTCGGAAACGTTGGGCGATTCCCTTCGGCGAGCCTCGGCGTAGGCGCGCAGGTCCTTAGCCAGCTGCTTCAGCAAGGGAATTCCTAGAAGGCCCTCAATGCCGGCACGCACCTGTGCCGACATCTCTCGCTCGGCCAGTACGCTGACCTGCTCTCCATCGAACATGAAGAAATGCGCGAGAGTGAACGGAAGCAGGTTCTCGGCGATGTAGTCTCGAAACCACTCCAGACGGTCATTGCCCATCACCCCGCCAGGACCCGCCGCCTTTCGTGTCTCTCCGTAGTAGATGTGGACCTCCTCATCTTGCGGCCGGTACACGCCGGCATCGCTAAAGTGCCATATGCGTTGTATTTCCATCGGTTCGTCGTCGTAATCGACGAACCTGATCTTCACCGAGCATGAATTGCGACCGGCATCCGTCGCGCCGCGGTGAAGGGCCTTCTCCAGAAATGCCTTATATGAAGTGGCGAGCCTCTCCTTGTCGTTGCCCGCGAACGGGGACCGGGCAATAAGCGGCAGCCCCTCGCGACCGAATATGCCGAGCACAACCGCTTCGAAGAGGCTGGTCTTACCGTAGCCGTTTGGCGCTCCGATCAGGATGATGTTCGCGTCTGGCGTCGGCGCCGGAAACTCGAAGCTTGCCGCCGTGAAGGACTTCCAATCCCGAACCACAATTTGAGAAATATGCATCGCTCTCAATCATCGACTTGGATGCGGTCAAGAATGTCGTCGAAGGAGTCCCATAAGCCTGCTCGCCGCTGCTTACCCGTCTGCTCGACTTCCGCCTGTACCAGCTCCTGAAACTCAGCGAACAGGAGACCGTTCGAACGGCAGGTTTCCTTCACCATCGCCCGTCCTTCTGCGTTGTCTAGCAAGACGACCACGCTGCGAGGCATCTATCTTCCCCCTTTCCGAATTTCCCGAGTGCGCATTGATCGTGCCCCCGACTGCCCGGCAATCTCAT